>NZ_JADDIL010000038.1:0-84784 GCF_020826795.1 Microtetraspora sp. AC03309
CCGGCCTCGACCCAGACCCCGACCCAGACCCCGGTCCTGGTCCCGGTCCCGGTCCCGGTCCTGGTCCTGCTGGTCCCGCCCCGGGTTCCGGTTCCGATGCTGGTCCCGGCTCTGGGGTCGAGTCCAACGCAGCCCCCACCTCTGGGAGAGGTAACAGCAACCTGCAGATGGGCCTGGCAGGCGCGGGCACCATGACGGGAAGCACGAAGAACGAGAACGACACCGCAGCCGCCCGTACGGTCGGGACGGTGGGGGTGGTCGGGTTCGCGGCCGGTGAGCTACGGGTCCAGGTCTCCACCCTGATGCACCTGGACGACCTGCCCGCCGAACTCGCCGGATGGGGACCCATCCACGCCCAACTCGCACGCCGACTCGCCAAGCGTCAGATCGGTGGGGAGTGGCGGTTCGCCATCTGCGACGAACAGGGACAACTCCTCCACGCCGGGATTACCCGGCGTCGCCCTGTGGGATGGCCCCGCCACCCGGCACCAGATCCTCCGCCCCGCCCGGCCGAACCAGCGTCCCCACATCCATTCCGTCCGGCCGAACCAGGCACCTCTCCTGCATCCGATCCGACCGACCCGGACGCCTTTCCCGCATCTCGCCTTGCCGACCCGACACCCGCTCCAGGGGCCGGCTCCGCGAGCGGTCCGGGTGGTGGTTCGGTTCGCCGTCGCGGGATCGTCGAACTCCAGCTCCCGCTATCCCTGTTGCGAGAGCTGCACGCCGACATCTACGCCCAGGGCGGCTGGGCCGGTGTCATCGCCGACATCATGCGCCAATACAACCAAGCCACCGGGCAGGCCTCCCCACCCAGCGCTCGAAACGGCCACGGCAGCGAAAGCGTCCACGGGGATGAGAACGGTGACGGCAACGGAAGCGTCCACGATGGTGGTGATGATGATGGCGGTGGGGGCGAGGGCGGCGGTGAGAGCGCGAGTGTCGTCACCCCGGCCGCCGAAGGCGGCGGCACCAGTGGCCTCGGCACTGCCCAGTCCGCCGACACCCAGACCCCTGATCCTGGAGCTCGCGGTGCTACGGCTCGCGGTGCTACGGCTCGCGGTGCTACGGCTCGCGGTGCTACGGCTCGCGGGGTTACAGCCCATCCTCCGCGGGACACGGCCACCGGCGGCGAGACGGCTGCCGGGGATGAGCGGCGGCGGTTCCCCACAGCCGGACTGCGGCGGCAGATCGAGATCCGCGACAGAGTCTGCTCCCATCCCGGATGCCGAGCACCTGCGACCCGGTCGGAGATGGACCACACCCGCCAATACGCCCACGGCGGCCCCACCACCGAACACAACCTCGCCGCCGCGTGCGCGCACGACCACGACCTGCGTGACAACGGCTGGCAGGTCATCCAGACCAGCCCCGGGCACCTGACCTGGATCAGCCGGACCGGCCACCGCTACCCGGCCGAACCGCCACCGATCATCGAACCCATGCCCGAACCCTTCGCCCCCAACGGCTGGACCCCCGCCAGTACCGCATGTGGGCTCGCGTCCAGCGGGTACGGCGCGGGCAGCATTGCCGCAGCCGCCCGGGAAGAGCTCCCCTTCCTGCCGACCTGGAACCATGAACCCGCCTGGTGGGAAGAACCCCGCCCCCGAACCAGATCCCGCGCCACAGGATGCGGCGCCATCCGGCCGATCGCTCGACCCCGACGAGGAGGACATTCCACCCTTCTGAGCCGGTGGAATACCGAGCGGTCCCGATGACGGTGGGGGCACCAGGGTGGAAGTACCAGCGGCCCTGTGGCGGGGTGGGTTGCGATGCGAGCGCCTCAACGGATGCCCTGGGTGCTGGACCCGAGACCGGGCCTCAGGCGCGGCGGCGACGTCACCATCCCGGCCGGATCTGGCGAGGAGGGGGGCACCCAGCACGGCGTCCGCGCGCACGAAGGAGGTCTCCGTGTGGGCGATCAGCACGCGGCTGAAGCGGCCGAACCCGATGCGGGCCGACACACCCCGAACGGCCGTGGCATGGAGCCGCATACGGAGCAGCCGCGCGCGGAGCCACCGGAACCACCAAAGCAACCGGGAACGTCGGGGGCGCGAAGGGACCACGCAGACTCACGATGAGCGGGAACGGCGTGGGCAGCATGACCGATCCGGCAGGGCTTGACCTGTCAGAAAGGACCTAATCGGAGTGGCCGAGTTGTGCGGAGATCCGGGCCGCGGAGTCGAGCAGCAGCCGGACGCAGTCGGCCATGTGCGGCTCGAACCGGGTGACCGGGCCTGAGACGCTGATCGCCGCCACCACGTGACCGTCGTGGTCGAAGACCGGGGCGGCGACGGAGGCGGCGCCCACCTGGCGCTCGCCCAGCGAGGTGGCGTATCCCCTGGCGCGCGTCTCGGCCAGTTCGGCTCTGAGCTTCTCGGGGTCGGTGATCGTGGCGTCGGTGACCCGCTCCAGGCGGTGCCTGGCCAGGTAGCCGTCGATCTCCTCGTCGGGCAGAAAGGCCAGGATCGCCTTGGACGAGCTGCCGGCGTGCAGTGCGTAGGGGATGCCGAGGGAGACCTCCATCCGCAACTCCTGCTCGGGCACGACCTGCTCGGCGTAGAGCCGGGTGTCGCCGCGACGGATCGACAGGGTGGCGGTCTCGCCGGTCTGGGCGGACAGGCGGCGCAGCTCGCCGGCGGCCAGGAGCCGCAGGTCGGTGCGCGCGAGGTAGGCGCGCCCCAGGGCGATCGCCGCGTGACCGAGTGCGTAACGCCTGCTGGCCGGATCCACGGTGATGAGCTCGCGGTTACGCAGCGCGGTGAGGATGCGATGCACCGCCGCCTTCGTCAGGCCGAGCTCAGTGGCGATCTCGGTCACCCCAAGGTCGGGACGGGGGCTACGCCCGAACAGCAGAAGGACATCCATCGCACGCTCGACCGCCGCGATGGACCTGCTCTGGCTCTCCGGCTCCTCGGAAGACATGGCAACAAGTGTATCCCGGTGCGAAACGGTTATCGGATCCTCGTCGCGACAGCGGCTCCCCAGCGCATTGACACCCAGAACCCCCCTCGTTACCGTCAGCGTTACAACGTTTCCTACAGCGGAACGGCGGTAGTCTCGGTGGACACGAACCTCCTGCGCGAGGTGCTGGCCCGATGGGCGAGTGGCGTGGTGGTGGTCGCCACCATGACCGACTCGGGCAGGCGGCACGGCATGACGGCCAGCTCGTTCAGCGCTGTCGCGCTCGACCCACCCTTGATCTCGATCTGTCTCACGACGACGAGCACCACCCAGCGGTTGATCGAGCAGAGCGACATCTTCACGGTGAGCATCCTGGGTCATGACCACGAGCCCATCGGGCGGCGGTTCGCGGGCATGGACAAGTCGGGAACCACGGATCGCTTCGGTCAGGAGCGGTGGGACACCGCCCAGACCGGCGCCCCGGTCCTCGCGGACGCGGTCGGCTGGCTGGACTGCCGGGTGGCCGCCAGGCACGAGGCCGGCGACCACACGATCATCCTCGGTACGGTGCAGGCCGCGGCCACACCGCGCTCGGCCGAGCCACTCATCTACCACGCCCGCACGTTCTGCAAGCTCCGCAACGCGATGATGCAGGGGGTAATCCAATGATCGCCGAACGACTCGTCGAGGACATGACCGACGCCGAGCGGGAGCGCGCCGCCCGGGTCGAGTCCGTGCTACCCGCGCTGCGGGCCATGGCGGAGGAGTCCGACATGCTGGCGACGTTCCCCGCCTCGCACGTCGGACTGCTGCGCGACGCCGGGCTACTCGGCCTCGTGGTGCCGGAGAGGTTCGGCGGGCTGGGCGGCACGCTGCGCGATCTGGCCGCTGCCACCTACGCCATGGGTACGGCCTGCCCCTCCACCGCGCTGGCCTTCTTCTTCCACAACACCAGCGCCTCCCGCGGGCTGCTGCCGCTGGAGGCCATCGAGGCCGGGCTGTTCACCGAGGAGGAGGCGCCGATCGTCCGCGCCTTCGCCGAGAAGGTGCTGACCCGGATGGCCGGCGGCACCTGGCTGGCCAACTTCGCGTCCGAGTCGGTGAAGAGTTCGACCGCCAACATCACGATCGCCACCACCGCTCGCCCGGTCGACGGCGGCTGGGTCCTCGACGGCGAGAAGTCGTTCGGCTGCGCGACAGGCGTCGCCGACTACTACCTGACCACGGCCAAGCTGGAGGGGCACGAAACCGCCGAGGGCCTCGCGACGTTCTTCGTTCCGCGCGACGCGGAGGGCGTGAGCGCTCGGGACACCTGGGACGGCCTCGGCATGCGGGCCAGCGCCAACAACGGCATCCGGCTGAACGGCGTGTTCATCCCCGCCGAGGAGGCGCTCACGATCCCCGGCGCGTTCACCCGCATGCTCACCATGAGCCGGGGCAGCTTCGTGGGGAACCAGCTCGCCATCTCGGCCGTCTACACCGGGGCCGCGCAGAGCGCGTACGACCACATCATCGAAACGCTCACCCGCAAGACCTTCGCCGATACCGGCAGGCCGATCGCGTCCTCCCCGCTGCACCAGCAACTCATCGGCGAGATGACCCAGCAGCTCGAGACCGCGTACCTCTGGCTGCGCTACCAGCTGCTGCTCGAGACCAGCGAGCCCCCGCTGAAGCCGAAGCAGGAGGTGTTCACGCAGTGGCGGCTCGGCAAGGGCTCGGTCACCGAGGCCTGTTTCCAGGTCGCGCTGATCGCGTTCAAGGCCGGTGGCACCTCGGGGGCGATGATGAACGGCGTCGTCGGCCGCGCGCTGCGCGACCTCGCGATGGGCCTGGTCATGACGTTCCCGGCCGAGCGGGGCAGGCTGGAGACCGCCCAGATCATCACGGAGGCCAAGGCGAACGAGCTGTTCACCACCGCGGCACGTTCCGGGGAATGATCGGCAACATCGAGTCCGAGAGTGGAGCATTCGTGATCGACATTCCTGCCCACCGCGACCTGGTGGACGGCACCTGGGCCGACTGCACTGAGGATCTGGACTTCGATCTCGAAGATCCGGCCACCGGCAAAGCCATCGGCCGGGCACTCGGGACGGCTCCCGGGCGCATCGAGGCGGCCCTCGACGCCGCCGACGGCAACGCGGCGCGATGGGCCGCCACCCCGCCGGAGCGCCGGGCCGAACTCCTCGATTCCGCCGCGGAAGCGCTGGACAAGCGGATCGCGGAGATCGTCGCGCTGGAGTCCTTCGCCACCGGGGTGCCGATCCGGCAGACCACCCCACTCGGAACGATCGTCTCCGGCTCGTTCCGCCTCGCCTCCGCCCAGCTCCGCGAGGGCTGGTTACACAGCACGCGGGACCGCGAGGACGGGAGGGCCGTGGAGGTGCACCGGCTGCCCCTCGGCCCCGCCTTATGCCTGGTGCCGTGGAACGCCCCGGCGCCGATGGCCGCGCACAAGGTCGCCAGCGCGCTCGCCGCGGGCTGCCCGGTGCTCCTCAAGGTGAGCGAGTACGCGCCCTACGGCTCCCAGTTGCTCGCCCAGGTTCTGCACGAGGTACTCCCACCGGGCGTCTTCCAGTTCCTCCAGGGCGGTCCGCGGACCGGTGGGCGGCTGGTCGAGGACCCGCGCGTCCGCGCGGTCTCCTTCACCGGCGGTCTGGCGGGTGGGAGGTCCGTCGCCGCCGCCTGCGCCGCCGGGCTCCGCCCCGTGCAGCTCGAACTCGGCGGCAACAACCCCCTGGTGGTCATGCCCGACGCCGACACCGGGACCGCCGCGCGGGCCGCGACGGACCTGCTCACCACGCTCAACGGCCAATGGTGCCGGGCGCTGGGCCGCCTGATCGTCCCCCGTGAGCGCCTCGACGAGATCGTCGAGGCCGTCGGCGAGCACCTGCGCGCCCTGCGTGTGGGGCCCCCACTGGAGGAGGCCACCGACTACGGCCCTCTGATCCACTCCGTACACCTGCGACGGGTCAACGAGGCGATCGCCGCCTCCGGCGGCCTGGCGCTACCGTGCGGGACCGTGCCCGAGGTCGGCAACTTCCTCGCGCCCACACTGCTCACCGGAACCGATCTCACCGACGAGATATTCGGCCCGGTCGCGGCCGTCGTCCCCTACGACACCGTGGACGAGGCCGTCGCGCTGGCCAACGCCACGCCGTACGGGCTGGAAGGGTACGTCGTGGGCACGGACGAGGAGCGGTCGCTCGCGGTCGCCCGGCGGGTCCGGGCGGGCGAGGTGAAGGTCAACGGCTCCAGCGTCATGAGCCTGGACCTGTTCACCCCACGCCCGGCCTGGGGTCTGTCCGGCCTGGGAGAAGAAGGCACCCGCGAAACGCTCCAGTTCTTCACCAACGCCAGAGTCGTCGGTGTCGAGGGCGGCTTCGCCCTGCATGGGAGGCGGCCATGAGGCGGGTGCTGGTGGCCGGCGCCGGGCCGGTGGGGCTGACCGCGGCGCTCGCCCTCGCGCGAGGCGGCGTGCCGGTAACCGTGCTGGAGGCCGGATCCGAGCTGGCGGCCGAGTCACGGGCGTCCACCTTCCACCCGCCCACGCTGGAGATGCTCGCCGAGCTGGAGGTGCTGGACGAGCTGCTCGCCAGAGGCCTGGTCGCCCGCACGTTCCAGTATCGCGATCGGTCCGGGGGCCCGATCGCGTCTCTGGACATGGACGTCCTCTCGGGCGACACTCCCTACCCTTTCAGGGTCCAGTGCGAACAGAGCAAGCTCACCCCGATCCTGCTGGACCACCTGCGACGGCACGGCGGCGAGGTCCTTTTCGGGAGAGAGGTCCGATCGCTGGCCGTCCACGCGGACGAGGTGACCGCCACCACCGTCGGCGACACGTTCACCGGCGACTGGCTGATCGGCGCCGACGGCGCCCACTCGGCGGTACGCCACGCGCTCGGCATCCCTTTCGAAGGCCTGACCTATCCCGAACGTTTCCTGGTCGCCTCGGCCGACGAGGACCTGGAGCCGCTGCTCCCAGGGATCGAGCTGATCAACTACGTGTTCGATCCGGCGGAATGGCTCGTGCTGCTCAGGACCCCTGACCACTGGCGGGTCCTGCTGCCCACGCCGTCCGACACGCCCGACGCGGCCGAGCTGGCCCGCCTGCCCGCGCGGCTGCGCGCCATAGCCGACCCCGGACGTGACTGGAAGATCGCCCACGCCTCCATCTACCGGGTCCACCAGCGGATCGCCGCCCGCTTCCGGCACGGCCGGGTGCTCCTGGCCGGCGACGCCGCCCATGTCAACAACCCGCTCGGCGGCCTGGGCATGAACAGCGGCATCCACGACGCGGTCGCCCTCGCCGCCGCGCTCCTGGCGGACGACGACAACGCGCTCGACGCTGCCGCGTCCAGAAGGCGTGAGGTGGCGCTCAACCATGTCCGCCCGATGAGCCATGGCACCTGGGAGAAGCTGCGCTCGGCCGACCCGGCGGCGCACCACGCGGAGCTGCGGAACCTGGCCGCCGACCCACACGCGGCCCGGACCCATCTGCTTCGCGCGTGCCTGATCTCCTCGCTGCGCGACACCGCGTGAGCACCACATCACCGGGGAGCTCCCCCATGATCGCCAGGGAGAATCCGGCTCGGTCCGGCGAGCTCGTGGGATGCGTGCCGGCCACGGAACCGGCCGCGGTGGACTCGGCGGTCCGCCGGGCGGACGACGCGTTTCGCGAGTGGTCGAAGATCCCGATCACGGAACGGATCACCGCACTGCTGGGGGCCGCCGGGGCCGTCTCCGCCCGGTCGGAGGAGTTGGCCACGCTGCTGGCCCGCGAGTCCGGCAAGCCTCTGGCCGACTGCCGCGGCGAGATCGGCTTCGCGGTCGCCTTCCTCCGCTGGGTCTGCGACCGCGCCCCGATCACCCTCGCGCCCACGGAGATCGACGACGCCGCCGGGCGGCTGGTGGTGCGGCGCAAGCCGTACGGGGTGGTGGGCTGCATCACCCCGTGGAACGCGCCGGTCATCCTCGCGCTGCTCAAGCTCGGGCCCGCGCTGGTGGCGGGCAACACGGTCGTGCTCAAACCCTCGCCGCTGGCACCGCTCGCGATCACGGAGATCGTCTCGCTGCTGCCGGCCGTACAGGTCGTCCACGGCGGCGCCGAGACCGGCCGGGCACTGGTCGGCCACCCGCTGGTTCGCAAGGTCGCCTTCACCGGCGGCGACGCGGCCGGGCGGGAGATCGCGGCGACGGCCGGGGCGATGACCACACCCTCGGTCCTGGAGCTGGGCGGCAACGACCCTGCGGTCTTCCTCCCGGACTTCGCGTTGGCCGACGCCGACTATGAGCGGCTGGTCATGGCGTCCTTCGCGACCAGCGGTCAGGTCTGCATGGCCGCCAAACGCCTGTACGTCCCGCGTGCTCGGGTCGCGGAGTTCACCGAGGCGTACGTCGCGGCGGCGGAACGGATCCTCGTCGTCGGCGATCCGCTCGATCCGCGGGTCACGATGGGACCGGTCATCTCGGCCGGTGCCGCCGCGAGGATACGCGCGCTCCTCGCGGCGTCGGCTGGCGGCACGGCGGTGCCGCTGGGACGGAACGCTCCCGGACATGATCCGCTGTCCGGATATTTCGTGACCCCGCGTCTCGTCGTGGGTCTGGACGATGACGCCCCCCTCGTGGCCGCGGAGCAGTTCGGCCCGCTCGTGCCCCTCCTGGTCTACGACGACGAGGAAGAGGTCCTGACCCGCGCCAACGCGAGCGAACTGGGTCTCGGGGCCTCCGTCTGGTCCGCCGACGAGGAGCGCGCCTTCGCGCTGGCGGACCGACTGGAGGCTGGATTCGTCTTCGTCAACACGCACAACCGCACCGGGATGTCCCTGCGCGCACCCTTCGGCGGGATCAAGCGCAGCGGCTACGGCCGCGAGTACGGCGAGGAGGGCCTGTTGGAGTACGTCCACCCTGCGGTCGTCCACGCCCCCGCCGCCTTCCGTCCCGGCGGTACAGGCATGGCCGCGGGCGCCTACCCCGGCTGACCCGCCTCCGCGCCCACCTCCGCGCCCACCTCCGCGCCCACCTCCGGGCCCCACCTCCACGCCGCGCGGAACGCTCCGGGCCCTGACAGCGCCAGTGGGTGCCCAGTGGGTGACCAGTGGGGGTGAACGCGCCGGGATCCCCCCGTACCGAACTCCTCGGCGGTCGTCCTTCAGGCGGCGATCCCAATGGGGCACCCCTCTTGACGCGCCAGAACCCCAGTCCTAGGTTTCCACTAACGGAACAGCGTATCTCTATGGGATACAGGAAAGGTGGCGTCGTGGAACTCACTCGCCGAAAGGTCCTACGAATTGGCGGGCTGGCTGTCGCCGCGATCGCCACCGGATGCGCGACCGCACCGAAGAAGGTCGCCACAGGAGCGACCGGTACGGCCGGCGCGGCCGGCGCACCGCTCGTCGTCGCCTCCTCCGCCATCACCAACTCCCTCGACCCGGCCGCCGCGCTCTCCAACGTGGGCGCCACCTTCACCGCCCAGGTCTATGACCCCCTGGTCACCTTCGGCACGGACGGGAAGCTGGCACCGGCCCTGGCCACCGCCTGGCACATGGTCGACGACCGCACGATGGAGTTCGCTCTCCGCCAGGGGGTGAAGTTCCACCGCGGTGGAGTCTTCGACGCCGCCGCGGTCAAGGCCAACATCGACCGGCTCCTCTCCGGCGACCCGACGTTCGCCTTCCGCGCCGGGCAGATGGGCACGCTGTCCGGCGCGGAGGTCGTCGACGCGAGCACCGTACGGATCACGACCAAGGAACCTGACCCCGTCCTGCTGAACCGCCTGGTCCGGTTGAGCATCACCGACCCGGCGATCTTCAAGGAGAAGCCGGGCACGGTCGCCTCCGGCACCGGCCCCTTCCGGGTGACCGCGTACGCCCCGGCCAAGAGCATCGAGCTGGAGGCGTTCCCCGAGTCCTGGCGGAAGTCCGCGAGCGTCACGACCGCCCGCATCGTCGCCATCCCCGACCCCGGCACGCTGACCACCGCGCTCCGTACCGGCGAGGTGGACGGCGCCTACGGCCTGCCGCCCGCGGTGGCGGCGCAACTGGCCGCGTCGTTCACCGTGAAGCCCGTCACCGCCGGATCCTGCGCGGTGCTGAGCATGATCGGCGATGTGGAGCCCAAGCTACGCGACAAGCGGGTACGGCTGGCGCTCAACCTGGCCGTCAACAAGGAGGAGTTCGTGAAGTCCGGGCTGTCGGGCTACGGGGAGGTGCCCAACGGGCAGCTGCTCCAGCCCGGCTTCGTCGGTCACGACCCCTCCCTGGAGGCCTTCCCCTATGACCCTGATCGCGCCAAGGCCCTGCTCAAGGAGGCCGGCGCGGAGGGCCTGACCCTGAACATCGCCACCACCGCGCTCTTCAAGCAGCAGGCCGAGATAGCCGCCGGCTACCTCGCCAAGGTCGGCATCACCTCCGAGGTGGTCATCCAAGACCTCTCGACCTTCATCAGCACATTGCTGAAGAAGAGCGAGACCCCCCTGATCTACTGGCAGACCGACTACTTCGACCTGCGCGACATCGCCGGGGTCAGCCGATTCGGCCCGCAGCCCGAGGGTGTGCAGAAGCACGTGGACGACGAGGAGTACGTCAGCCTCTTCACGAAAGCCCAGGCCGAGATGGATCCGGCCAAGCGGGAGGAGACCATCAAGGCGATGGCCAGGCGGCTCCACGACGAGGCCGGAGTCGTCTTCCTGGCCTGGCCGCAGACGGTCTACGTCCACTCGGCCACGTCCGACCTGAAGCTCAACGTCGACGGCAACGTGCTGCTGTCCGAATCCAGGAAGGCGATATGAGCGCAGGCCGTACAGCCCCGCGGGTTCTCCGCGCGGGCGCGGTATGGCTGGTCCGGCTGGTCGTGACCGTCCTGGGCGTGCTGACCCTGCTCTTCTTCCTCCTCCGTCTGTCCGGTGATCCCGCCGCGGTCCTCGTGGGACCGGGCGGGTCCCAGGAGGACATCGACCGGGTCCGCACCGAACTGGGCCTGGACCTTCCGCTGTGGACCCAGTACGGCACCTTCCTCGGCGATGTCGCCCGGCTCGACTTCGGGGTCTCCCCGCATACGGGAGAGCCCGCCATCTCGGCGGTGCTGGCCCGGCTGCCACTCACCCTGCAGATCGTCGGCGCCACGCTCGCGCTCGCGGTGCTGATCGGCGTGCCGCTCGGCATGCTCGCCGCGGCCCGGGCCCGCCATATCTCCGCCCGCGCCGTCACAGCGGCCGCCTCGATCGCCCAGGCGATGCCGAACTTCGTGCTCGGCCTGCTGCTCCTGCTGGTCTTCGCGCTCTGGCTCGGCTGGTTGCCGAGCTACGGCGCGGAGAGCCCGCTGCACGCGGTGCTCCCGACGCTGACCCTGGCCGCCTTCACCGTCGCCCGCGTCGTACGGCTGGTACGTGCCGGCTTACTGGAGGCGATCGAGCAGGACTTCATCCGCACGGTACGGGCGAAGGGGGGCGGCCGTCTGCGCGCGCTGGCGCGGCACGCGCTGCCCAACGCGTTCCCGCCGGTGCTGGCCTTCCTCGTGGTCGACAGCGCCTACCTGCTGTCCAGCACGGTGATCGTCGAACAGCTCTACGCCTACGACGGGATCGGCAAGCAACTCGTGGACGCGATCTTCCAGCGGGACTACCCGATCGTGCAGGCGACGGTGTTCGTGGTGGCGGTGCTGGTCGTCGCGGTCAGCGCGATCGGCGACGTGCTCGGCGCACTCGTCGACCCGCGGGTCAGAAGGGAGGCGGCGGGATGAGGACGTCGGTGCGGATCGCACTGGCGGGGTCGGCGCTGATCGCGCTCGCGGTGACGTTCGGCCCGCCGCTGCTCGGTCTGGATCCGCTGGAGCAGGATCTGCCGGCCAGACTGGCGCCGCCGTTCTGGATGGAGGGCGCGCTGGCCGGCCATCCGCTCGGCACCGATCAGCTCGGCCGCGATCTGCTGGCGCGTGTCCTGGCGGGCGGGCGAACCTCACTGCTGGTCGGCTTCGCCGCCAGCTCGCTGGCCTGCGTGGTGGGCATCGTGGTGGGGCTGCTCGCGGGCTACCTCGGCGGCTGGGTCGACCGGCTGGTCATGGGTCTGGGCGATCTCTGGATCGCCTTTCCCTTCCTGGTGCTGGCGATCGCGACCATCGGCGTCGTGGGTTCCTCGACCCCGATCCTGATCACGCTGCTCGTACTCGCCGGCTGGGTCACCTCCGCCAGGGTGACCCGGACGATCGTCAAGCAGGTCAGAGGCGAGGACTACGTGATGGCGGCGGTCGGCGCGGGCGCCGGTCACCTGAACGTGCTGGCCCGGCACCTGCTGCCCGCGGTGGCCGGCGCCAACCTGGTGATCTGGACCTTCAGCGTCGGCACGATGGTGCTCGTCGAAGGCGGACTGTCGTTCCTCGGTCTGGGTGTGCGCCCGCCCACCCCTTCCTGGGGCACGATCCTCAACGACGGACGCGAGTTGCTGGAGACGGCGTGGTGGATCCCGCTGTGGCCGGGACTGACGCTCACCCTGACCGTGCTCCTCGTCAACCTGCTGGGCGACGGACTCCGTGACACTCTCGACGTTCGGACGGACGACCATGCTTGAGGTGAAGGATCTGGTTGTGACCGCCGGGGGCGTGCGGATCGTCGACGGCGTCTCCTTCGAGGTACGACCGGGCGAGGTGCTCGGCATGGTCGGCGAGTCGGGGTCGGGCAAGACGATGACCATGCTCGCGGTGGCCGGGCTACTGCCCGGCCCGGCCCGGATCACCGGAGGGACGGCCGCCCTGTACGGCACCGAGCTGACCGAGGCCCGGCTCGAACGGATCAGGGGACGCCGGATCGGCTTCGTCTTCCAGGACCCGGCGACGTCGCTCAACCCGCTCATGCGGGTCGGCGCGCAGATCGCGGAGGTGCTGCGGATTCACGGCCTGGGCCGTACGGCGGCGCGGCGGCGGGCCGTGGAGTTGCTGGAGCAGGTCGGCATCGGCCCGGAGCGGGCCAGGGTGTATCCGCACGAGCTCTCGGGCGGGATGCGGCAGCGGATCGTCATCGCGATGGCCATCGCGCTCAAGCCCGCCCTGTTGATCGCGGACGAGCCCACCACGGCGCTGGACGTCACGGTCCAGGAGCAGATCATGCGGGTGCTGCGCGCCGCGCAGCGGGAGACGGGAGCGGCGACCGTGCTCGTCAGCCACGATCTCGGCCTCGTCTCCGAGGCCGCGCACCGGATCGCGGTGATGTACTCCGGCCGCCTGGTCGAGACAGGAACCGCGGACGAGGTCCTCAGCGCGCCCCGGCACCCCTACTCCGCCGCCCTCATGCGGTCACGGCCGCGGATCGGCGCGGGCCGGGGACCGCTGCCGGTGATCCCCGGACATCCGCCCGCGCCGAAGTCACGCCCACCCGGCTGTGCCTTCCACCCCCGCTGTCCTGTCGCGCTCGCCCGTTGCGCGCAGGAGATCCCCCCGCTTGCCGGCGGCGTGGCCTGCTGGGCGGTGCAGGATGGCTGAGCCGCTGCTCCGTGTCACCGACCTGCGCAAGAGCTACGGCGAGTCATGGGCGGTCGACGGCGTGACGTTCGAGGTCGATCGGGGCGAGACGCTCGCGATCGTGGGCGAGTCCGGCTGCGGGAAGTCGACGCTGGCCCGGTGTGTGGCGCGGCTGACGCAGCCCACCAGCGGCAGCGTGCGCCTGGACGGGTTGGAGCTGGCGACACTGTCACGCCGGCGGCTGCGCCCGCTGCGGCCACGTTTCCAGCTCGTCTTCCAGGACCCCTCCACCTCGCTGAACCCGCGCTGGACCGTCGAAGAGATCGTGCGGGAGCCGCTACGCCTGCAAGGCGTGCGCGGGGACGTGCCCGGTCTGCTCTCGGAAGTCGGCCTGGACCCCGGGCTCGCGGGCAGGCACCCGCACCAGCTCTCCGGCGGGCAGCGGCAACGCGTGGGCATCGCGAGGGCGCTGGCCCTCTCGCCCGACCTGCTGGTGCTCGACGAGCCGGTCACCGCGTTGGACGTCTCCGTGCAGGCCCAGATCATCAACCTGCTGCTCCGGCTGCAGGGGGAGCGCGGCCTGGGCTACCTGTTCATCTCGCACGACCTCGCGGTGGTGAGCGCCGTCGCCCACCGGATCGCGGTGATGCACGCCGGCCGACTGGTCGAGACGGGGCCGGCCGAGCAGGTGCTCGGCCGGCCCTCACACGACTACACCAGGGCCCTGGTCGCGGCGGTCCCCGGCGCCTGACCAGGCGGTATCCGACGGATACCGCCTGGTCAGGCGTGCGCCACGGCGGGACGCGCGAAGCCGAAGTTCTCGCGGAGCGTCGTGCCGTCGTAATCGGTACGGAACAGGCCCCGCCGCTGCAGCTCCGGCACGACGTGGTCGACGAAGTCCTCCAGGCCGCCGGGCAGGGTCGGGGGCATGACGTTGAAGCCGTCGGCGGCGCCCTTGGTGAACCATTCCTCGATCTCGTCGGCGATCCGCTCGGGGGTGCCCGCCACTACTCGGTGTCCCCGGTTCCCGGCCAGGCGGCTGAGCAACTGCCGTACGGTCAGGCCCTCCCGCTTGGCCATGGCCATGACGACCCCGGCCCGGCTCCGCTGGCCCTCGTTCACCCCCGGGATCTCGGGCAGCGGCTCGTCAAGTGGATGGTTGGTCAGGTCCACGCCGAGGACGTCGGAGAGCGCGCCAAGCGCCGACTCGGGGACGACGAGCGCCCCGAGCTCCTCCTGCAGCCGCGCCGCCTCGGCTTCTGTGGAGCCGATGATGGGCGACAGGCCCGGCAGGATCGCCACATCGTCGCGGTCCCGGCCGTACTTCGCGAGCCGGCCCTTGAAGTCGGCGTAGAACGCCAGGGCCGAGTAGATGACCGGTTGCGCGGTGAAGACGGCTTCGGCGTAGCGGGCGGCGAACTCCTTGCCGTCCTCCGAGGAGCCCGCCTGGACCAGCAGCGGCCGCCCCTGCGGCGGGCGGGGGATGTTCAGCGGTCCGTGGACCTTGAAGAGATCTCCCTTGTGGTCGACGGCGCGGACCTTCTCCTTGTCGACGTAGATGCCCTGGTCCTGGTCGGCGACGATGGCGTCGTCCGCCCAGCTGTCCCAGAGCTTGGTGACCACGTCCACGAACTCGGTCGCCCTGACATATCGGGCGGCGTGGGGCGGGAGGTCCCCGCCGAAGTTGCGCGCCTCCGACTCGAAGGCCGAGGTCACGATGTTCCATCCGGCGCGGCCATGGCTGATGTGGTCCAGCGAAGCGAACTTGCGCGCCACGTTGAACGGCTCGTTGTAGGTGGTGGACACGGTACCGATCAGGCCCACGTGCTCGGTGACCGCGGCCATCGCGGCCAGCGTCGTGACCGGCTCCAGGCCGCCGAGGGTGTGGTACTTGATGTCTCCCCAGAAGGAGAGGGAGTCGGCCAGGAACACCGAGTCGAGTTTGCCCCGCTCGGCGATCTGGGCCAGCTCCTGGTAGTGCCGGATGTCGGTGACCCGGGAGGGATCCGCGCCCGCGGTACGCCAGGCGGCCTCGTGGTGGCCGACGCCCATGAGGAAGGCGTTCAGATGGAGCTTTCTCATCTCATCCTCCAACCACAGTGTGTTTCCCATAAGGAAACATTGTTTTGCCTATGAAGACTAGCAACGAGGGACGGGATCACGAATCGTGATCGACGACGGCGCGAGCGGCGAGCCGCGGGCGGAGCCAGGCGGCCACCTCGAGGTGGGCCGGGTGCTCCTGGTAGCCGGTCAGCTCTTCGAGGGACTCGTGCCGCGTGATCAGGCACAGGTCGTAGGAGACCGGAGACCCGACCGTGTCGAGCCCGACGACGAGATCGCGAATCTGCTCCACCCTGCCCCTCAGTCCTTGGAGCAGTTCCGCGGCCTTCGGCGCGTCCTCCCGGTCCGTGAACCTCATCAGCACCACGTGGGTCAGCATGATTTTCCTCCTGGACATTTCCTCCGGTTCCGCGAGATCCTACGACTTGGAAACAGTGTTTCTCTAGATGTAACAGTCGAGGAGCGGGCATGGTGCGTGTCGCGGCGGCGCAACTTGAGACGGGTCAGGACGTGGCGGCCAACCTCGCCGCCTGCCTCCGCGTGATCGACTCGGCCGCGGCCCAGGGAGCCGAGGTGATCGTGCTGCCCGAGTTCTGCAACCACCTGTCCTGGTACGAGGACCGCGCGCACGCGCGACGGCTGGCCTGCCGGCACGGGGACCCGTTTCTCGCCGCCGTCTCCGAGCGGGCCGCCAGGCACCGCGCGTACGTCAAGATCGGCGTCACCCTGGCGAGGCGGGACGGACGCACCACAGGCGCCTCACTGCTCTACGGCCCCGACGGAACCCTCCTCGGCGAAGCCGACAAGCAGACCCTGATGGGCGCGGAGAACGACCACCTCGACCCCGGAACGACCGTCGGCCCGGTGATCGAGACCGAGATCGGCCGGCTCGGCATGTACGCCTGCATGGAGGGCGTGATCAGCGAGGTCACCCGCGGGCTGGTGCTGCGCGGCGCGCAGGTGCTGCTCAACAGCCTGAACTCGTTCGCCGTGGACGAGGCGAGCCTGCACATCCCCGTCCGGGCCGCCGAGAACAAGGTCTGGGTGGTCGCCGCCAACAAGGTCGGGCCGCTGGTGCCCGCGGACACGCTGCGGTCGGTCAGCGCCGGGCTCGGCGTCCCGCCGGAATGGTTGCACGGCGCGGGCGAGAGCCAGATCGTCGCTCCGGACGGCACCGTCGTGGCCCGAGCGCCACGGACCGGCGAGGCGGTGGTCGTCGCCGACATCGACGTGGCCCTCGCCGACGACAAGCTCCGCCCCGACGGCACGGACATCCTGGCCGCTCGCCGCCCGGCCCTCTACGGGCTGATCGCCGCCGAGCCCCGGGGCCGCAGGGCTCCCGCCGGAGCCGAGCGCCTGGTCGTGTCCGCGGTGCGGCCCGGCGACGAGCCGGGTACCGCCGCGGATCTCATCCGGCAGGCGGCCGAAGGCGGAGCGGAACTGGTCGTGCTCCCCGAGCTCTGCGGGGTGACGGCGGCGGACGCGGCACGAGCGGTCCGCGGGACCGCGGCGCACGTGGTGCTCACCGAGATCCGGGACGGGGCGCACGAGGGGCTGCTGGTCTCCGCCGAGGGGGTCGTGGGGCGGCAGCGGGCCCTCCACGCCTCCGCACGGCACGCCGGGCGGGTCACCTCGCTGGGCGATGGCCTGGAGATCTTCGAACTACCCTGGGGACGGCTCGCCGTCGTCGTCGGCGACGACGCGGTGTACCCCGAGACGTTCAGGCTGGCGGCGCTGGCCGACGTGGACGTCGTCGCGGTTCCGTTCACCCCGTCCGAACCCTGGGAGCTGGAGTACGGCCTGCTGGAACGGGCCGCGGAGAACCGGCTCAACGTCGTCGCCGCCGGCCATGACGGACCGGCGGGCCTGGCCGGGGCGATCCTGGCCGCACCGCGCGACTTCACCCTCTGGACCGCCTGGGAGGGTCCGTTCAGCGGCCGCATCAGCCACCCGCTCGTCACGCCGGTCAAGAACGGCGACCGCGTGGTTCGCGCCGACGTCTTCCCGGCTCAGGCCGTCAACCGGCACGTCTCACGCCTGACCGACCTCGTGGACGGCAGGCCCTGGCGGCTGGTCGACGCACTCATCACCGGCCATTGACATAGCCGCACCAAGAGTTTCACCATGGGAAACAATGTTTCGAACAGGAGTCCCGTTTTGAAAGAGACGCTCCAGAACGTGGAAGACATGGTCGACCAGTCGCCGATCGTCGACGTCACCGAGGCCTTCCAGCAGTGGCAGGAGTTGCTCGGCGAGCTGACAGCGAAGATCGAGGCCCGGTTCGAACTGAGGCGCGACCCGTCCACCGAGGCTCTCGAGTCGTACGGGTCCTACCCTGAGGGGGCGGGCGGCAGGCTCGCCGCCTTCAGCGGTCCGGAGATCGACTGGATGGTTCACTCCTGGATCGGGAACCCGAAGGCGAGCTTCGTCAACCTGCACCTGACGGTCTGGCTCGGCCCGCACATCAGAGTCCCGCACCTGGGCATCGCGCTGCTGCTCTGGCCCGAAGGGTGGTTCTACGCCGACGCCATCCCACGCGGCGACCTCATCGGCGACGGGGACTACTACGACCGCTACTACACCCCCAACGAGGCGGACTGGCTGGAGCACAGGGAGAAGCACGAGGACTTCGTCTGGTTCACCAGCCCGACCGCGTTCATCCGGGCCAGCCTCTCCCCGACGGCGTACTGCTACTCCTTCCCGGCCGTCCGGGCCAACATCGAGGTCGTACGCGACGTGCTGCACCGGCGGGTCGACCAGTGGCTGGCCTGGGTGGACGAGGCCGAGCCCGTCCCGTTCGAGGAGCGGGCCGCGCTGGCCGAGCGCGACCTCGCCGTCCGCAGGAACATCGCCGAACGCGACCCGGCGAACGTGATGGGCGTCAAGCTGTTCGGCCAGGAGACCACCGACATGCTGGTGCGCTCCCTGTGGGGCGGCGACCGGGTGCTCCCCCGGCCCTCGGGACCGGGTGAATGACCCTATGAGCCTGGTCAGGTCACTGTGGTGGGCCGCGCGGACCGGGGGACGACCTCCCTTCGACACCGCGCACCTCAAGGTCTACTATCCGGCGACGGCCCACGGTGACGACGCGGAGCGGCTGGCCGGAGTGTTCCCGCCCGCCCCGGACGGCATGCCGTACCCCGTCGTGCTGTTCCTCTCGGGCATCAACGTCGGGCAGGACGCCTACCGGCGGCTCGCCTGCCTGCTCGCGGCCGGGGGCTTCGCCGTGGTGACCTTCGACCAGGTGGCGGAACTGTTCGGCGGCCAGTACGGCCTGACGCCGGGAGTCGACGTCGACGCGGCCACACCGCGGACGTACGGCACGCGCCCCACCTGCCCGGCCATCCCCGCACTGCTGGACGCGCTGGCCCGGCTCAACGAGACGGGACCGCTCAAGGGCGCGCTGGACCTGGACCGCGTCGCGCTCGGCGGCCACTCCGCCGGCGGCACGGTCGCTCTGCAGTCCGCGCGCTTCTTCCCCCAGGTGAAGGCGGTGTTCGCCTGGGGCACGCACACGATGGCGGCCACCATGCTCGGCTGGCCGGCGGGCACCGTGTTGCCCGCGCAGGTGACCTGCCCCGTACTGCTCGGCGCCGGAGGCAACGACGGCGTCGTCGACGGCAGCGCCGACCGGTACGGCGAGGACCCCGCGACCCGGCGGGATCCGGTGACCAGGACCTTCGAGGAGGCCCTGCCCGAGTCGCCGGGGAGCGTACGGGGCGGCGACCATCTGCTGGCCGTCTACGAAGGCGCCAACCATTTCGCGATCGCCGACCCGGTGGACCCGACCGTGGCGCGCGCGTTCCTGGACGGCCCCGCCTCTCGCGATGTCCTCCCCCAGTTCGGGCATCTCGTCATGGTCTTCCTGGGGGCCCACCTGTCTCAGGACCCCGGGGCCCGAGCCGCACTCGACGGATTCGACGGACTACGTCGACGTTAGGAGCGAGATCATGCTCAAGAATTTCTGGTACGCGCTGGAGTTCGCCGACAGGGTCGGGCGCAAGCCCATCAAAGTACGTTGCCTGGGCCAGGACTTCGTGCTCTACCGCACGCGCAAGGGCGAGGTCGCCTGCCTGTCCGACCTGTGCGTCCACCGGGGCGGCGCGCTGTCCATGGGCACCGTCAAGGACGACACGGTCGTGTGTCCCTACCACGGCTGGGAGTACGAACCCGGCGGCGCGTGCGTGCGGATCCCCGCCAACCCGGAAGGACGGGGCATCCCCAAGAAGGCCCGCGTCGACTCCTACCCGACGACCACGAGATACGGCTTGGTGTGGGCGTTCCTCGGCGACCTGCCGGAGGAGGAGCGGCCGCCCATCCCGCACATCCCGGAGTACGACAATCCGGCCTTCCGCATGGTCCGGCTCGAGATGGAGGTCAACGCCAACTACGAGCGGGCCTTCGAGAACGCGGTGGACGCCGCGCACACACCGTTCGTTCACGGCACCGTGTTCGGCAATCCGGACAAGCCGGAGATCCCCGACTACACCATCCGGCAGGAGGACTGGTTCGCCGAGGCCGACGTCCAGCTCAGCCCGCCGCTGCCCAAGGGCATCTGGGGAATGCTGGCCAGGCGTAGGCCGCGGCCCGAGCACGTGACCGTGACCAACGGCTGGTACCTGCCCAACGTGATCAAGCTGCACGTCCGGCTTCCGTTCGGCGAATTGATCATGTGGGACTTCAACATCCCGCTCTCGCAGGACCGCACGCTCATCAAGATCCTGGCCTTCCGCACCTTCTTCACCAGCGCCTGGGCCGACAAGAACGCGATCAAGCGGACGACCCGGATCCTCCAGCAGGACGTGCCGATCGTGGAGTCGCAGCGCCCGGAACTCCTGCCCTTCGACCTGTCCGACGAGCTGCACATCCGCAGCGACGCGCTCCAGGTCGCCTACCGCCGCCGCCGCGCCGAGCTCATCGGGAAGGGCTGGTGGGTCGGAGACGACGACACGGTGGTCAGCGAGCACCCGCACCGCCGGGCCACCGTCATCCCCTCCCCCGGGCGCCGCGACAACCCCGAACTCGCCCGCGCGTGGGTGCACAAGGCCAGGTCGGGCGGCGTCCGCGTGCCCACGAAGGCCGACGGCGCCCGACAGAATCCGGAAGGGGTCTCGTGATGAGCCTCCCCGCCGCTCTCAGCGAGCGGACCCTGTCGACGATCAGCGAGGCCCTCGGCCTGGAGACCGCCGACGATATCCCCCTGACCAGCCCGATGTCGCCCGATCCCGTCGGCCGCCTCCTCGTCCTGCGCCGGCCCGCGGCCGCGAAGGGAGCGGAGCAGCCGGTGGACCGAGTGATCGACAAGGTGGTGGCGGTCAGCCTGGTCGTACCGATGATCGGACTGGACAGTCACATGATCTTCGCGTTCACCGCGCCTGACTCGGCGGTGCCGCACTTCACCCTCGACTCGGTGGCCTCGCCCGAGTACCACGCCATGCACCTCGACCTGATCCCGCGGGGCGAACTGGCGGTCAACCTCGCCTACCTGGACGCGTGCTACCTGGAGCTGACCCCCCTGCTGGAGGACGCCTCGAAGGCCGAGGGCGTCTCGCCCGCGGCGATCGGGCCCCGGCAGCGAGCCATGATGTCGCCGTGGATGGTCGTGTGCAGGGCGACCCCCGAAGCGTTCACCGAGCTGGGCGGCACCGTCGACGCGTACCTCCGGCACTGGCTCACCCTGGTCGCCGGGGGCGTGCCCGCACCCGAGGGCGACCTGGCCGCCCGTGACCGCGCCGGCCGGGAGAACCTCTTCTCCCCCGAGGTCGACCCGGTCTGGCACCAGGTCACCCGGCTCATCGGAGCCGAACAGTCCGAACGCGTGAGAGGAGAGCTGGTCCGATGAGCGAGCCGAGCGAGTGGCAGCGGCGCATCGCGGGTGAGTGGGTCGGGCGGCCGTCGCTGTTCGACGCGACGGGCACCTGGCAGGGCTTCGAGGACATCCGGCGATCGTCGGTCTTCGAGGACGGCGTCACGACGTACTACATGGACGGCGGCCTCACCGGTGGCGGGCCGATGGCGGGGCGTTTCAAGCTGGGCGCGCCCTTCGCCTTCGGGGTGACCGACTCCGACCTCGACCGCGTCTACACCGGCCCCGACTTCTTCGGCACCGGCCAGCCGTACGGCTCCTTCGTGGACGCCCACTACTACGGACCCGGCTGGCAGACCGATCTCAACACCTGGAACCAGGTACTGCCCGACGGCGAGACTCAGGTCTACTCGTCGGCGCTCTACCAGGGCCCGGCCATGATCGGCATCTTCAACGGCGTCTACACGCGCAACCCGGAGAAGGTCGAGGCCAGGCTCGCCCAGGAGACGCGGTGCGGGGCCGTGCCGTACATCCTGCCGACCAAGGACACCGCGGTGTACGGCGGGACGTGCGAGCTGTGGGGCGCGGACCAGAAGCCGCGCGGGAACGTGCAGATCACGATCGAGCTCGAACCGGTGAACCTGCTGACCACCCGGCACCGCGTCACCTGGAGCGGATCGCTCAGCCGCTCCTATGAGACGGTCGTGCGCCGCGACAACTTCCGCTCCCTCTACGAGGGGCCGGACGCCTGGGGCAACGCGATCGCGTACGGCAGGGCGAACTACGGCACCCTCCATTTCACCGACGTATGGAAGCTCAAGTCCAGGGAGTTCATGATCGACGCCGAGCCGGGCATGGGCGCCGGTTCCACGCTCGCCGTGGTCTACGAGTTGTTCGAGGGCGGCGGGTTGTCCGCCGTCGCGCACGGTGTGCTGGAGCGCCGCACCGGTGGAGTCGAGGCTTGACCGTCGTCGTCGTGACCGGCGGCACCCGGGGCATCGGCCTCGGCATGGCGCGGGCGCTGCTGGAGCGCGGCCACTCGGTGGCCGTCTGCGGCAGCACCGAGGAGTCGGTGGAACGCGCGGGCCCGGACCTTCGTGACGCCCTCACCATGGTCGCGGACGTGGCCGACCGGGAGCAGGTCCGGGCGCTCTGGGACGCCGCGGCCGAGCGGTACGGCCGGGTCGACGTCTGGATCAACAACGCCGGGATCTCCCACACCAGGGCCCCCCTGTGGGAGCTTCCGGACGCGACGACCCACGCGGTGGTGGACGTCAACCTGCGCGGCGTGCTGAACGGGTCGGCGGTCGCCCTGGCCGGCATGGCCGCCCAGGGCTCCGGCCACCTGTGGAACATGGAGGGCCTCGGCAGCGACGGCCGCTCGGTACCCGGGCTGGCGATCTACGGCGCGACCAAGCGCGCGGTGACCTACCTGACCCGGGCCCTGGCCAAGGAGGTGCCGCCCGGAGTGTCGGCCGGGCTGCTCAGCCCCGGGATGGTCGTCACCGATCTGCTGACCCACGACTACGACCCCGAGGCGCTGGAGAAGGCCAAGAAGATCTTCAACATCCTGGCCGACCGGGTCGAGACGGTCGCCCCCTGGCTGGCCGAGCGGGCCGTGACCGAGACACGCAACGGCGCCCACGTCCGGTGGCTGACCCCGGCGAAGACCATGGCCCGCTTCGCCACCGCGCCCTTCCGCAGGCGCGACCTCTTCACGGCCTGAGCCGTACTCCGTAGCCCCCACACCGAAGGAGATTTCAATGACCGACGCGCTCGGCTGGCGCCGGAAGTTCGGCGTGATCGCGCCCTCCACGAACACGATCGTGGAGCCGGACCTCTACCGCATGGCGGTCCCCGGCGTGACCGCGCACTTCAGCCGCATCCACATCCGCGACCAGAACATGGACGGCGACGCGGGGATGGAGCGGCTGCTCGAGCAGATCCGCGAGGAGATCGGCGCGGCCTGCGAGCGGGTGCTGACCTGCGAGCCGGACTACATGGTGATGGGCATGTCCGCCGAGACGTTCTGGGGCGGGGTCGAGGGGAACCGCCAGTTCGTCAAGCAGATCCACGACATCACCGGGCTGCGGGTCGCGACCGGCGCCGAGGCGTGCGAGCGGGCCCTGAAGCTGTACGGCGCGCGCCGCATCGGCGTCGTCACGCCGTACCAGCCGGTGGGTGACGCGAACGTGGTCCGGTTCTTCGGCGAGATCGGCTTCGAGGTGACGGCGATCAACGGCCTGCGCTGTCCGACCGCCGTGTCGATCGCCCATGTCACCGAGGACGAGCTGAGAAAGGCCCTGCTCAGCGTCGACGGGCCCGACGTCGACGCGCTCGTCCAGTGCGGGACGAACCTGTCGATGGTCGGGCTCGCCGACGAGGCCGAGCGCTGGCTCGGCAAGCCGGTCATCGCGATCAACGCCGCCACCTGGTGGATGGCCCTGCGCGACAACGGCGTCGAGGACCAGCTCCACGGCGCCGGATCCCTGCTGCGCGACCACTGAGAAACGGCGGTCAGAACCGGGCGACGACCGCCGCCTCATCCCAGACCTCGCCGTACTTGGCCTGGATGTCGAACAGGCTCGCCTCGTGCGGGCGGTCGTCGCGGTCGCCGACGGCCTGCCGTACCACGACGGGCACGAACCCGTGCTGCACGGAGTCGACGGCGGTGGCGCGGACGCAACCGCTGGTCGAGACACCGGCGATGACCAGGGTGTCGGCCCGCGACGCGGTCAGGGTGGAGGCCAGGGTGGTGCCGAAGAACGAGCTGGCGTACTGCTTGACGATCACCAGCTCGCCGTCCCGGGGCGCCACCTCGGGCATCAGCTCGCCGAGCGGACCGTCACCGACCAGATGCCGCAGCGGCGCCACCTTCCGGAAGAACAGCCCGCCGTCGACACCGCCGGGGCCGAACGCGACCCGGGTGTGGATGACCGGGACGCCCGCCGTACGCGCCGCGGACAGGACACGGGCCGCCGACTCCAGGCACGCGCGCGAGCCCATGTACAGCTCGGCTCCCGGCTCGAAGTAGGCCCGCATCAGGTCGATGAGGAGGAGTACCGGGCGGTCCCCGAAGGGCAGGGAGCGCCCGTACACCTCGGCATGGGGCCTGACCACGTCATGAGGTTCATGAGGCAGGGGCATGGGCGCTCCTTCCTGGTCGTCCGGCGACGTCAGATGACGCCGTCGCCCGACAGGCGGGCGAGGTCCGCGTCGGTGAGTCCGAGCAGGCCCCGATAGACCTCCTCGTTGTGCTGGCCCAGCGCGGGTCCCACGCTGCGCACGCTGCCGGGCGTGGCCGACAGCTTGGGCACGACGTTCTGCATCGCCAGCTCACCGAAGTCGGGGTGTGGGACGCGCACGATCGCCTCGCGGGCGGCGAAGTGCGGGTCCGCGAACATGTCCTCGGCCCGGTAGATGCGCCCGGCAGGCACGCCGCCCTCGTTGAGCCGGGCCAGCAGGTCCTCGGCGTCGATCCCGGCGGTCCAGGCGGCGATGATCTCGTCCAGTTCGGCCATGTGCTCGCCGCGCGCGCTGTGCGTCGCGTACCGGTCGTCGGCCGCGAGCTCGGGCCGGTCCATGACCTTGGCCAGCCGGGTGAAGACGCTGTCCTGGTTGGCGGCGATGAGGACGGAGTCGCCGTCCATCGTGGGATAGACGTTGCTCGGCGAGACGTTGGGCAGCACGGGCCCGGTGCGCTCGCGCTGGTAGGACGACTGCTGCCATTCGGGCAGCATCGACTCCATCATCGCCAGCACGGCCTCGTAGATCGCGGAGTCGACCACCTGCCCCTTGCCGCTGCGCGTGCGCTCATGCAGCGCGACGAGCGTGCCCACGCACGCGTGCACGGCGGCGAGCGAGTCGCCGAGCGAGATCCCGGCACGCGACGGCGGCCGGTCCGGGTCGCCGGTGACATGGCGGATGCCGCCCATCGCCTCACCGATCGAGCCGTAGCCCGCCCGCGGCGCGTAGGGGCCGGTCTGTCCGAACCCGGTGACACGCGTGATGATCAGCCGCGGGTTGATCGCGTGCAGCTCGTCCGGGCTCATGCCCCAGCGTTCCAGCGTGCCGGGCCGGAAGTTCTCCAGCAGGACGTCGGCCCGCTCCACCAGCCGCCGGACCAGGTCCTGGCCCGCGGCGGTGCGCAGGTCGCAGGTCACCGACTTCTTGTTACGCGCCACGACGGGCCACCACAGCGACTTGCCGTAGGGCTTCTCCCTGCCCCACTGGCGCATGGGGTCGCCCCTTCCGGGGTCCTCGACCTTGATGACCTCCGCGCCGAAGTCGCCGAGCAGCTGGCCGCAGAACGGGCCGGCGAGCAGCTGCCCGAGCTCGATGACGCGGACGTCGCCGAGGGGGATGTCTCTCATTCCGTCTCCTGGTGAGGGCTCGTTTCGTGGTGAAGGTTCGTTTCGTGGTGACGCGGGCCCAGCAGCGACGCCCGCGCGGAGAACAGGTGGGCGCGCATGACCGCCTCCGCCCACTCCGGGTCCCCGGCCCGTACGGCCGCCGCGATCTCGATGTGGTGGTCGACGCTGCGCCGCATGGCCTCGTCGTCGAAGGAGTTGTACGTGCGCAGCAGAACCGCCGAGTGGACCAGCGAGCTGATCGACTGAGCGAGCACCATGCTTCCGCCGAGCCGGACCAACGCCTGGTGGAAGTCGGCGTTCAGCCGGTAGACGGTGTCCAGGTCACGCCGTCCGGCGTGGTCCCTGATCGCGACGGCGACCTCGTGCAGGTGCGCCGCGTCCTCGGCGGTGGCGGTGACGGCCGCCTGTCTGGCGGCGAGCCCCTCGATCCTGGCCCGCAGCTCGAAGATCGTCTCCAGGTCCTCGCGGGGGTACTCCACGACCCGCGCTCCCTTGTTGGCCGTGATCTCGACCAGTCCCTCGGCCTGCAGGCGCCACAGGGCCTCCCTGACCGGGGTGCGGCTGACGCCGAGCGTCTCGGCGAGATCGACCTCGCCGAGCCGGGCTCCCGGGGCGTAGTGCCCGCCGAGGATCAGGCTCCGCAAATCATCCGTCACTGTCATGTGTACATTCCTCCGGTCGAACTGCCACCATGATGCGGAAAACACCGGTTTCGAGCAAGGGGTTGCATACAATCCATGGATATCGAGATCATCGAAGTCGGGCCGCGCGACGGGCTGCAGAACGAGCCGGTCATCGTGCCCACGGCCGCCAAGGTGGCCTACATCCGATCGCTGATCGCTGCCGGACTGCGGCGCGTCGAGGCCGTCAGCTTCGTCCACCCGCGCCGGGTTCCGCAGATGGCCGACGCGGAGGAGGTCATGGCCCGCGTCCCGCGTGTCCCGGGGGTCCGCTACGCGGGGCTGGTGCTGAACGAGCGCGGCCTCGACCGCGCGATGCCGGCCGGGGTGGACGAGGTCAACGTCGTGGTGGTGGCCACGGAGACCTTCTCCCAGCGCAACCAGGGCATGTCCGTGGACGACGCCGTCGCCGGGTTCGGCGTGATCGCCGCCCGCGCCCGCGAGGCGGGGCTCCGGGTGACGCTGACCGTGGCGGCCGCCTTCGGCTGCCCGTTCGAGGGCGAGGTGACTCCGGACCTGGTCGCCGGCATCGTACGGCGCTGTCCGGGAGCGCAGGAGATCGCGCTGGCCGACACCATCGGCGTTGGCGTCCCCGCCGACGTGCGGCGACTGGCCGCCGCCGTCCGCGAGGTGAGCCCGCTGCCGCTGCGCTTCCACTTCCACAACACCCGCAACACCGGATACGCGAACGCCGTGGCCGCGCTGGAGTCGGGCGCCGTCGCCCTCGACGCCAGCGCGGGCGGCATCGGCGGGTGCCCCTTCGCCCCCGCCGCCACCGGCAACATCGCCACCGAGGATCTGGCCTACCTGCTGCACCGCTCGGGGATCGCCACCGGGGTCGACCTGGTCGGCGTACTGGCCGCCGCCGAGCTCGTCGAGGCCGCGCTGGGCACCCGGGTCCCCGCCCAGCTCGGCCGTGCGGGGATCTGGCCGGACTCCTGAGCATTGCACAACCCGGCAGCCCGTTCTACTGTACGAAACACCGTTTCCATTTCCCCCGACCAGTGAAAGGTGCCACCACCCCGCCGAGTACAGGGAGAAACGTGTGAAAATCACCATCGACCGGCGGCCGCGGCATGCCGCGGCCGCGATCATCGCCGCGATCGGCCTGCTCATGACGGCCTTGGTCACGACCGCCCCGGCGGCGCGGGCCGCGACGGCGTGCGACGGCTACTCCTCCGGCGTCACCACATGCGTCGACAGCTCCACGATCATCGCCGGGACCTCCTACAACCTGAGGTGGTACCTGCCCGACGGCACCGCGACGGCTCTGATGCTGGTCCAGCACGGATTCAGCCGCGGCTGCTCGAACCTGCGCGACACCAGCAAGGCCATCGCCGAGAAGGGCGTCATGGTGTTCTGCGTGGACGCCGACATGAGCAACGGCAACCCGGCGCTGGGCGACCAGCTCGGTGACCTGCTGAGCTCCCGCGCGATCACCCCACCGAACGGGAAGGCCCTGCCGGTGAACTACATCGTCGGCGGCCACTCGGCCGGCGGCCATTTCGCGAGCGTCGTCGGCGCGCGCCTGGCCGGCAACGGCTACCCGAACCTGAAGGGCGCGATCCTGTTCGACGGCGTGGCGTCCTCGGGCTTCACCGACAACCTCCTCGCCATCTCGGCCGGCGCCACCCGCCCGGTCCTCCAGATCGCGGCTCGGCCGAGCGTCGCCAACCTGTTCAACAACTCCTTCGACGCGCTGGCGAGCCTCGGGTCGGACTTCGTCGGCATCCAGCTCGTGTGGACGAAGTACACCCTCGGGATCCCCTCCGGAGGTAGCTGCCACATCGACGCCGAGGGGGAGAACACCGACGCGATCGGCGTCCTCGGCGCCGCCTGCTCCCCCAACGCCACGCAGGTCTCCCGGCTGCGCGACTTCACCTCGACCTGGGCGCGGGACCTCGCGACCGGTTCGTACACCGCTTCCCACTACTGCGGTGACTCCGACGATCTCTCCACCTGCGGCAGCCGGGCGAACGTCGTCCTCGGCGGCAGCCTGCCGTACGCGGCGGTCATCCCCAACTCCTGACACCGGAATCCGTCAGACGCCGGCGGCGACGCCGGTGAGCCACAATCACCGCATGAGAAAACCGCTCACCGGCGCGACCCGGCTCCCCGACGGCGTCCAGATCCGCGGTCGGGGGCTGCGCAGGCCCGCTCCCGGCGGCCCGGTACCCGACTTCGCGGTCTACCTCGGCTCCGCCCGCCTCCGGCGTCGTCATCAGGCCGCTCTGCTCTGGCCGCACGAATGGATCCGCTGGCCGGACTTCCTGCTCCCCCTGGACCGGCACGCGGCCGCCCGCTCCATCACCCACCTGCATGACCGGGCACGGTCCGGCGAGGCCGTCGAGGTCGCCTGCGACGGAGGTGTCGGCCGGACCGGCACGGTCATGGCCTGTCTGGCCACCCTCACGGGTCTGTCCCCTCACGACGCCGTCACCTGGACACGCGAGCACTACCACCACCGGGCGATCGAGACTCCCTGGCAACGGCGGTGGGTGGCGTGGTTCGCCGCCCACACCGGGTCGTGATCCCCGGGGTATGCCCGCCTCTTGGCCGCACGGACGAACAACGCGATCCTCTTAGGTGAAGCGGACGAATTCCCCAGCCCTGCCTTCTCATACCGTTGCGGTAAACATCCATCGGAGGGCTGGTACGTGTCCGTAGTGAACCTCGGCCTGATGCTTGAGGACCTGGAGGAGCTCGTCGTCTGCGAGTCCTTCTCCGCCGCGTTCGTGCTCGAGGCCGCGGCCGACGGCGGCGCGCACGCGGCCCACGAGCACACGCTCGTCGCCGAACTGGTCCGGACGGTGCTCGGATGACCGGGGTGGCGGTACGCGAGCTCCACACCATCGCGGAGTTCGAGGACGTCTTCCGGTTCTTCGACGACATCTGGCACCCGGAGCCGGGCGGCGCGCCCATCACCGTGGAGCTGATGCGGGCGCTGTCGCACTCGGGGAACTACGTCACCGGGGCCTACGAGGGGGACCGCCTGTCCGGTGCTTCCGTCGGTTTCCTGGCGGCCCCGGCCGGCCGGGTGCTGCACTCCCACGTCACCGGCGCCTCGATCGGCCGCGGGATCGGGTACACGCTCAAGCTGCACCAGCGCGACTGGGCGCTCGCCCGGGGCCTGGACCGGATCACCTGGACCTACGACCCGCTGGTGCGCCGCAACGCCCACTTCAACCTGGCCAAGCTCGGCGCGCGCCCCGAGGAATACCTGCCGTCGTTCTACGGCACCATGGAGGACGCGATCAACGGCGGGGACGAGTCGGACCGGATGCTCGCCATCTGGCGCCTGACCGATCCGCACGTGCTGGCCGCCGTCCGGCGGGAGCCGTACGCGCCGCAGATCCCGCCGGACGCGGCGATCGGGCTGGCCGACAGGGACGGCCATCCGGTCCCCGGCCGGACCGACGCGCGGACGGTCCTGGTGGCGGTGCCCGGCGACATCGAGAGCCTGCGCCGTACCGACCCCGGCGCGGCCAAGGCGTGGCGGCACGCCGTACGCGAGGTGCTGGGCGGCCTCCTGCGAGACGACTACCGGGTCACCGGGTTCCACCGGAAGTCCTGTTATGTCGTGGAACATCCGGCCTGATCAGACGGCCTTCCCCCGGCCGGTCGACGGACACGCGGGGGCGAGCGGTGGAAGAGACGAGCAGGCCGCCCCACCGGCGGCCGTGTCGGAGGGAGACGCGGCGGAAAGCCGCACCATCATGAAGATCACTGGAATCGAGATGCGGCGGATCGCGATGCCGCTGGTGGCGCCGTTCCGCACCTCGTTCGGCACCGAGACGGCCCGCGACGTGCTGCTCGTACGGGTCGTCACCCCCGACGCCGAAGGTTGGGGCGAGTGCGCGGCCATGTCGGAGCCGCTCTACTCCTCCGAGTACGCCGACGGCGCCGCCGAGGCGCTGCGCCGCTTCCTCATCCCCGCCCTGCCCGCCCGCGTCGACGCCTTCGGCACGGGCCGGGCACTGGCTCCGTTCAAGGGCCACCGGATGGCCAAGGCCGCCCTGGAGACGGCGGTCCTGGACGCCCAGCTCCGCTCCTCCGGCCAGTCCTTCGCCTCCTTCCTCGGCGCCGCCGCAGAGCGGGTGCCCTGCGGGGTGTCGGTCGGCATCATGGACTCGATCCCCGAGCTGCTCGACGCCGTCGAGGGCTACCTGTCCGAGGGGTACGTCCGGATCAAGCTGAAGATCCAGCCCGGTTGGGACCTCGCACCCGTCCGCGCCGTACGCGAGCGGTTCGGCCCGGACGTGCCGCTCCAGGTCGACGCCAACGCCGCCTACACCCTGACCGACGCCCCCCCATCTGGCCAAGCTCGACGCCTTCGACCTGCTGCTCATCGAGCAGCCGCTGGCCAACGACGACATGGTGCAGCACGCCGCGCTCGCCCGCAGGATCACCACCCCGGTCTGCCTGGACGAGTCCATCGAATCGGCCGAGCACGCCGCGGCCGCCATCACCCTGGGCGCCTGCTCGATCGTCAACGTCAAGCCCGCCCGCGTCGGGGGTTACCTGGAGGCGCGCCGCATCCACGACCTGGCCCGCGCCCACGGCGTCGCCGTGTGGTGCGGCGGCATGCTGGAGACGGGGATCGGCCGGGCGGCCAACGTCGCCCTGGCCGCCCTTCCCGGCTTCACGCTGCCCGGCGACACCTCGGCCTCACGCCGCTATTTCGCCACCGACATCACACCGCCGTTCGAGCTGCGCGACGGCCACCTGGACGTCCCGACGGGCCCCGGCATCGGCGTCGACCCCGTCCAGGACATCCTGGACGAGGTCACCACCTCCACCGAGTGGATCACGAGGTAGCGCGAGGCCGCCCGTCAGCCCCGGCCGAGGCGGGGAACCGCCGCAAGCAGCGAGCGGGTGTAGCCCTCCCCGGGCGCGCCCACCACCTCCTCGGCCGGCCCCGTCTCGACGAGCCTCCCCTCGTGCATCACCGCCACGACGTCGGAGACGTACCGGACGACGGACCGAAGATCCGCATCTGGAGCATCGCGGCCAGCCGGGCTTCGGGGTCGGCCAGGTCCAGGCCGCTGATCTCGAGCAGCCGCTTCAACCGGTAGCGGAAGGTGTTGGCGTGCACGTGCACCCTGGCCGAGGCGGCGTTCACGTCCCCGAAGGCGTCCAGGTACGCCCGCAGGGTGGCGGCCAGTTCGCTGCCGTGCTCCGCGTCATGGGCGAGGAGCCGCTCGTAGGGCCCGGTGGGCGTCTGCTCCTCGGCCTGGACCAGGTCCGAGAGCTGGAGCAGCAGCGACTCGAAGTGTACGGAGGTGTAGCCGGCGACCGTGCCGGACGCCTCGCGGGCCCGCAGCACCCGCAGCGCCCGATCGGCGTCGGCCCGGGATCTGGCCACCTCGGCCAGGTTGCGCGCCATGCGCCCCACGCCGATGTTGGCCGCGTGCCGGGGACCGACGCGGGCGAGGAAGCTCTCGGCGACCCGCACGGCCCGCGCCTCCTCCTCCCCGCTCGCGTGCATCGGGAGTACGGCGTAGGCGACCGAGCCGACCAGCGCGGCCGCGGCTTTGGGGTGGATGGCGCCGACGTGCAGGGCGAGCGCGTCGCAGAACCGCTGCCGATCGCTCTCCCTGCGGGCTGCGTCGGTCTCGGATCCGCCGCTGAGCTGGGCGGCGAGCACGCAGAGACGCTCGCTCGCGACGCCGAGGCGGCCGGCGGCCTCGGCGGCGTCCCCGCCGCCCGCGAGCACGGTGGACAGCAGGTCGGTGCGAAGCCGCCGCTGGGCGTCCGTCCCGGCCCGCTGCCGCAGCAGCTGCAAGGCGACGATCTTGGCGGCGTCGCCGAGTGCCTGTCGGCGCTGCCCGCTCAGCGGTTCGCGCACGGCGGCCCAGATGGAGCCGAGGATCTCGTCTCCCGACCGTACGGCCACCGCCGCCCGGTTGAGGCTGCCGTCGTGCAGTTCGATGTAGATCGGCTCGCGGCTCTGGTAGAGCTGCCGGAAGAATCCGCGCTGCTCCAGCATCCGGCGGTACCGCTCCGGCACCTGGCGGCCGAGCACGGTCGCGACCCGGCCCGCGTCGGCCTCGTCCTGCCGCCCGGAGTACGCCAGCACCCGGGAGGACCTGTCCTCGATGGTGACCGGCGCGTCCAGCAACGCGCACACGGCGTTGGCCAGGGCGAACAGGTCGTCGTGCGGGGCCTCCCCCGGCTCTGTGAGGTCGCCCTCCGCCAGCAGGGAGCGCAGCAGCGCGGCCACCTGCGCCCACGAGGCGGCGCGGGTGAGTCCCAGGACCGCCACCCCGGTCTGGCGGACCTTCGCGCGGACGAGGTCGTCGGCGTCCACCGGCTGCTTGACGACGATCCCCGCCGCCGCGCCCGCCGCGTCGAGCAGGGCGCAGATCTGCTCCGCGCGGTCGACCCCGACGGCGAGCAGGATGCCGCCCGCGGGCAGGAGCAGCTCGTCGAGGGGGTCGTAGATGTGCACGCCGGTGACCTCGGCGTCGAGCTCGCCGGGTGCGGCGGCCACGTCCAGCACGGTGCTGCCCAGATCTTCCAGGATGCGCCGCAGGCTGGAACGTGGCCGGTCACTCATCCGCTCACGATAGTGAACGTAAATGGACATCACTCGCGAAGGTGCTCGATGGCCATGCGGGCCGCCCGGCCGATCGCCGCGTCCGCCTTGGGCAAGGTCTCCCGGAGGGCGTCACGCACGGGGTAGCGCCCGGCCGTTGTGGATGTGGGCGGCGCGGCAGACCAGGGCGGCGGTCCACAGCTTGGTGGTGGAGCCGACCTGGAAGACGCTGTCGGTCGTCGTCTCCACGCCGGTGTGTCCTCGAGCATGCTGACGCCTCAGGCGATCTTGGGGGTGGCGCGCACACCGAGGTGGACGTACGGCGAACCGTCGTCGAGCTGGTAGAAGACGGCCGAGAGCCACTGGGGCTCACCGTCCGGCCTGCCGACGAAGGTGGTGTCGTCGACCGGGACGAGGTCGAACTCCATCGGCGGCTGCAGCCCGGCGAGGGCACCGGTGGCCTCGCCGTACAGCGAGAGCTTTCCGTCGCGCGCGGTCAGCGTCATCCGGCTGCCCGCCCGCTCGTACACGCCGGCGTACCGCGCGGCTTCGGTCTCGTACGGCTCCGCCGGCGGGCCGAGTACGGGCGGCACCGCCAGGCCGAGCAGCTCGTCGAAGAGCTCGGTCGCCAGGGCGTGCTGGAAGGCGGCGGTGTGGCCGCCGTTGGCCAGCACGCACACCACCGTCTCCGTCTCGGGGATCATCCAGAGCATGGCGGCCTGGCCGATGGTGTTGCCGCCGTGCGAGACGACCCGGCGGCCCTGCCACTCGTCCAGGATCCAGCCGATGCCCCACTGCTTTCCGAGGGTGTACGGGTTGGGGATGTCCACCTGCGGCTCCCACATCGCCGCGGGGTCGGCGATCAGCTCGGTGCCCAGGTGCGCGCGGGCGAACGCGACGACGTCGGCGGGGCGGGCGCAGATCAGCCCGGCCGGGCCGCAGGAGCGCATCAGCCCCCAGGTGGGAGCGGGCGCGCCGCCCATGTGGCCCATGGCGCCGCGGAAGCGCAGGACGTCCTCGGGCAGGGTCCAGGTGTGGGTGAGGCCGAGCGGCTCGATGATCTGCTCACGCAGCGCGGCGTCCCAGACCTGACCGGTGAGGCGCTCGATGACGCGCCCGGCGACGATGAACCCGGAGTTGCAGTACGACTGGGTGGCGCCGAGGGGGTGGTTCTGCGCCAGGTCGGCGCACGCCCGGACGTACTTCTCCACGCAGTCGTCACCGCGGCCCGTGTCGAGGAACAGGTCCCCGTCGATTCCGGAGGTGTGCGTGAGCAGGTGACGGATCGTGACGGTCGTGGTCACCTCCGGATCGGCGACCCGGAACTCGGGCAGGACCTCGGCGACCGGGGTCTCGAGCGTCAGCTCGCCCCGCTCGACGAGCAGCATGATCTGCGTGGCGGTCCACACCTTGGTGACCGAGCCGATCTGGAAGAGGGAGTCGGTGGTCACCTCCACTCCGGTGGCCGTGTTGAGCACGCCGGCGGCGTACTCGTGCACCTCCCCCTCATGAAGGAAGGCCAGGTTGGCGCCGGGTACCTCGTATTCGGCGATCAGCTCGGCGAGACGGGCGTGCCATCGACCGGGATCCACTGCTCCAGCCACTCGACGATCCTTTCGTTGTAGTCCACCCGGTGGGACGGGCGGCCGTTGAGGATGAACAGATGAGAGCCGCCGGGATAGCGGACCAGCCGGACCGGCACGCCCTGTTCGCGTAGCGCGGCGAACCACTGCTCGGCCTGGCCGACCGGGCACCGGTCGTCGTCCTCCCCGTGGAGGATCAGCGTGGGCGTGGTCACCCGGGCGACGTGGGTCATCGGGGACTGCTCCGCGATGTCGCCCCGGCACTCGTACGCCTTGAGGAAGTGCCCCGCGTCGGAGGTTCCGGCCATGCTGGTCAGGTCGCTGACGCACCCTCCGGGGATGGCCGCCTTGAACCGGCCGGTCCGGGTGGGCAGCCAGCAGGAGACGTAGCCGCCGTAGCTGTAGCCCGTCACCGCGAGCCGGTCGGGGTCGGCGACGCCTTCGGCGACCAGGTCGTCGATCGGGCTCAGGAAGTCGTCGGTGTCGGCGACGCCCCAGGCTCCGACGGCGGCGGTGTAGAACGCCTCGCCGTACCCGTCGCTGCCGCGCGGGTTGACGGTCAGCACCGTCCAGCCCCGGGCGGCGAGCACCTGGTGGTAGAGGTGGACGCCGTCGAAGACCGGCGCCCAGGCGTTGTGCGGGCCGCCGTGCGCGTCCAGCAGGAGCGGTCCCGGCTCCGTGAGCGTCTCGTCCCGCAGCACGAATCCCTCGACCCGCGTCCCGTCAGGGGCGGTGAAGGTACGGCTCCGCGGGATGAACAGTTCGACATCGTGGAGCCCGTGGGAGGAGAGCCTGGTCGCCTCGGAGGCCGTCACGGCCCCGTTCGCGGGGACATCCGCGAGGTAGACCTCGCCCGCGCTGTACGGCGTCGCCGCGATGTAGGCGATCCTGCCTTTCGCCGCGCTGACGCCGGAGACCACCTGATCCCCGCCGATGATCTTCTCACCGGGTGCGCGGTAGAGATGGGTGAAGCCGCCGTCCCGCGCGCAGAAGATCAGGTCGTCGCCCGCGAGCTGGGGCGTCGCGCCGGGATATCCCGGGGCGCCCACCATGACGTTGCGGTCGATGCCGGTCTCGATCTCCACGAGGCCGTCCGCCCCGAGGTCGAACAGGCGGGCGTGGCCCACCGGGTCGCCGTCGTATCCGACGACCAGCAGCCGTTCGCCCAGCCACCAGGCGCCCGCGCAGATCACGCCGGGGCCGGTGAGCCGCTCGGGTTCGCCGCCGGAGACGTCCACCGAGTAGACCGCGCCGGCCGCGGTCAGGTCGCGGTCGGCCTCCATACTCGTGGTGAAGGCGAGCCTCCCGCCGTCCGGCGACCAGGACGGCTCGCCCGCGTGGAAGTCGCCCGCGGTGATCTGCCGGGCCTCACCCGTGTCCACGGACACCACGACGAGATGCGTGGTCAGGCCACGCAGCAGACCCGTGCCGTCGGCCTTGTACTCCAGGCTGTCGGCGACGACCGGGGCGTGCGGGTCGAGGTCGCCGTGCGGCGCGGCGTACGCGATCAGCGTCCCGTCCGGCGACCAGACCGCGGCGCCCGCCCCCAGCGGCGCGGAGGTGAGGACGCGGGGTTCACCGCCGTCCATCGGCAGCAGGTGGATCTGCGGCTTCCCGTCCACGGGGCGGAGGAAGGCGAGCGAGCGCCCGTCGGGCGACCAGCGCGGGGAGGAGTCGCGCGGGCCGCCCGTCAGGCGTCGCGGTTCGCCACCGGGAGCGGCGAGCCAGATCTCGGACCGGTTCTCGTCGGACTCACGATCGGCCCTGGTGACCGTGTAGGCCACGGTGCTCCCGTCAGGGCGGAGCCGGGGGTCCCCCGGCACCGCGAGGCGGTAGAGGTCGCTGAGGGAGAGGCGAGGCATGACCGAACACTAGGCACCCGTTCCCGGCGACTTCTTCGGCCGCCTCGACGAATCCGGCCCGTTTCGTTGTGCCGTCCTCCAACCCGGCGCGGCGGGCTACGGCGGCGGGCTACTGCGGCGGGCTACTGCGACGAGTTACGGCGACGGGGACCGGACGACGGCGGACGCGGCGGCGTGGACGGCGCCGAGGCCCTCGGCACGGGCGACGATCCGGCCGGATTCGACGCGGACGGCGACCTCCGTCCCGTCGCTGACGGCGGCCACGCCCGCCGCCGCGGCGAGGGCGCCGGACTCGTCGTACACCACCTGGAGGCGCGGCCACGCCGAACGCGGGAACGCCGGGCGCAGGCAGCCGCACAGGTCGGCGACGGCCAGTCGCGCCAGCGGCGCCAGCTCGCCCGGGTCGCCGGTGACCAGGACGGCGGTGACCCCGGCTCCGGGCGGCGCGGCCCGCACCGCCTCCTCGGCCGCGGACAGCCGGTGCAGGCCGAGCACGGCCACCACGCCGTCGCCGGTGAGCCGCGCGGGCTCGCCCCGGATCGCGTCCGTCGCGGACGGCGGGGACCAGGGCTCGTCGGCGGGGCGGGCGGCCGGGACCCAGGTCACGTGCGGGGGCGGCCACCGGTCGCCGAGATCGAGGTCGGCCAGTCGCTCGCAGGCGTCGACGATGTCGAACGGCTCGACGAAGCCGGGGGCGGCGGCGGCCATCTGGCCGGCGCCGTGCAGGGTCGTGAGCGCGATCTCGGCCACCCGGACCAGGCGGCCCGTCCCCGGCGGGGCCAGCCGTTCGAGGGCGAGCCCGAGCAGGATCGCGTCCAGTTTCATCAGCTGCGCGAACGGGCGCCGGGTGCGCTCGTCGGCGAGGACCTCGTGCAGCAGGTCCACGCCGAGCCGGGCCGGACCGTGCTCGTCGCTCGTGGCGAGCGGCAGCCGGGCGACCCAGGCGCGGGCGAAGGCGCGCAGCGCCTCCCGGGTGGTCAGGCCCGGCTCCGGATGTGACGGGCCGGGTGCGCGCTCGGCCAGGTCGGCCAGGACGGCGAAGTAGAGGGCCCGCTTGCCGGGGAAGTTGGAGTAGACCGCGCCTCGGGTGAGCTCGGCGCGCTCGGCGATGCCGTCGATCTTCGCGTCGCGGAAGCCGCGCGCGGCGAACTCGTCCCTGGCCGCGGCGAGCACCTTGGCGCGGGTGCGTTCCTGCGTCTGCGCCCTGCTGAGCCGGGCCATCGTCCTCCTCGTGGCGGCGTTTGCCGTACCTGCCGAACCACGATAGCGTGGCCATTCAAATGACATCATCATCTGAATGTTATGATCATTCGGGTACACCAGGAGAGGCGTTTCCGAGTGGCACGCACCGGTGACAACGTGCTGGCGTGCGCGTTCTGCGGGAAGAGCCAGCAGCAGGTCAGGAAGCTCATCGCGGGTCCGGGTCACATCTGCATCTGTGACGAGTGCGTCGAGCTCTGCAACGAGCTCATCGAGGAGGAGCGCGGCGAGAGCGCAGAGGACGGAGCGCGGCGCCTGCCGAAGCCCCGGGAGATCCACGAGTTCCTCGACCAGTACGTCGTCGGGCAGGAGGACGCCAAGCGGACGCTCGCGGTGGCGGTCTACAACCACTACAAGCGGGTGCGGCACCCCGGCGAACGCGGCAGGGACGACGATCTGGAGCTGGCCAAGTCCAACGTCCTGCTGATCGGCCCGACCGGCTGCGGCAAGACCTACCTCGCCCAGACGCTCGCCCGCATGCTCGACGTTCCGTTCGCCGTCGCCGACGCCACCGCGCTGACCGAGGCCGGGTACGTCGGGGAGGACGTGGAGAACATCCTGCTCAAGCTGATCCAGGCCGCCGACTACGACGTGAGCAGGGCCGAGACCGGCATCGTCTACATCGACGAGATCGACAAGGTCTCCCGCAAGAGCGAGAACCCGTCGATCACACGGGACGTCTCCGGCGAGGGCGTCCAGCAGGCGCTGCTGAAGATCCTGGAGGGCACGACCGCGAATGTGCCTCCCCAGGGCGGCCGCAAGCACCCGCACCAGGACACCATCCAGATCGACACGACCCGGGTGCTGTTCATCGTCGGCGGCGCGTTCCCCGGCCTGGAGGGGATCGTCGAGCAGCGGACCGGCCGCGTGGGCGCCGGGTTCGGCGCCGCGCTCCGCACCACGGAGGCTGCCGAGGAACACGACCTCGCCCAGGTCATGCCGCAGGACCTGGTGCGCTTCGGACTGATCCCGGAGCTCGTCGGACGACTTCCGGTGGTGTCGGCCTTCCGGCCGCTGGACCGGGCGGCGTTGACGCGGATCCTCACCGAGCCGCGCAACGCGCTGATCAAGCAGTACCGGAAGCTGGTCGGGATGGACGGCGTCGAGCTGGAGTTCACCGAGGACGCCGTCGCCGCGATCGCCGACCAGGCGATGCTGCGCCGCACCGGCGCCAGGGCGCTGCGCGCGATCCTCGAGGAGATCCTGCTCAACGTGATGTACGAGGTGCCGAGCCGGGACGACGTGGCCCGCGTCGTGGTGGACCGCGCCACCGTGCTCGACAACGTCAACCCGACCCTGGTGCCGCGCGGACGGCTCGGCTCCGGCGCCGGACGCCGCGAGAGGTCCGCCTGAGTCCGCTCCCCCGGCCCGCTCCGGGTCGAGTCCGGGGTCCGGGTCCGGCTTCGCTCAGTCCCGGCGTTCGCGGGTCAGCAGCCAGGCCAGGTAGCAGCCGCCCAGCGCGGCGGTCACCACACCCACCGGCACCTGGCCGTCGGTGAGGCGCTGGGCGACCACGTCCGACCCGAGCAGCACCAGGCCGCCCGTCAACCCCGAGGCGACCAGCCCCGGTCCCGGGGAGCGCGTCAGGCGGCGGGCGATCTGCGGCGCGGTGAGGGCGACGAACTCGATCAGCCCGACCGAGGCGGTGGCGACCGAGCACAGCGCGACCGCGGTGACCATGAGCGTCAGCCGTACCCGCTCGACCGGCACTCCGAGGCCCTTCGCCGCGTCGTCGCCGAGTTCGAGCAGCGGCAGGTTGCGCGCGGCGGCGGCGAGCACGGGCAGGACGAGCGCGAGCGCGGCGGCGATCATCCCGACGTGCTCCCAGCTCCGGCCGTTCAGGCTGCCGAACAGCCAGGCGTTGGCACGCTGCGCCTCGGTGACCTCGGCCCGCGTGATCAGGAAGGAGTTGACCGAGACCAGCATGGCGCTGACCCCGATGCCGACCAGCACCAGCCGGTAGCCCTGCACGCCCCGCCGGTACGCCAGGACGTAGACCAGCGCGGCGGTGAGCACGCCCCCGCCGACGGCCGAGCCCGCCAGCAGCAGGGGGCCGCCGCCGATGACGAGGATCTGCACGATCGCGCCCGTGGCCGCCCCCGTGGTGAAGCCGACCACGTCGGGGCTGCCGAGGGGGTTGCGCGCCAGGCTCTGGAAGACCGCGCCGCTGACGCCGAGCGCCGCACCCACCATGATCGCGGTGAGCGCGCGCGGCAGGCGGAGCTTCAGCACGACGTACTCGGTGGCGCGGTCACCCTGCCCGAACAGGGTGCGGATCACCTCGCCCGGCGCGATCCGGACGTCTCCCGTGCCGACGGCGAGGATCGCGGCCACGATGACGGCGACGGCGACGAGCGTGCCCGCGACCACCGCGCGGGGGCGCAGGCGCAGGGAGATCGGACCTGTCCGTACGGTGGTGTTCACAGCGAGGCCATCCTTACGCCGCGGACGAGGGCGATGAGCACGGGGGCTCCGAGGAACGCGGTGACCAGGCCGACCTCCAGCTCTCCCGGCCAGGCGACCAACCGGGCCACCACGTCGGCCGCGAGCAGCAGCACCGCGGCCAGCACCACCGAGTACGGCATCAGCCACCGCTGGTCGGGCCCGGTGACGGCCCTGGCCAGATGCGGCACGGCCAGGCCGACGAACATCAGCGGCCCCACGGACGCGGTCGCCGAGCCGCACAGCAGGACCACCGCGACCGCGCCGAGCACCCGGGTACGGGTCAGCCGCACCCCGAGCGCCCGCGCGACGTCGTCGCCCAGCGCCATGCTGTTGAGCGGCCTGGCCAGCGCCAGCGCCAGGACGATCCCGACGGCGAGGAAGGGCAGCAGTTCGGCCAGCACGTTCAGGTCGCGCCCCGACAGCGAGCCCACCGCCCAGAAGCGGAACTTGTCGAAGGCGTTCAGGTCCACCATGACGATGCCGGAGACCAGCGCCTGGAGCGCGGCTCCGACCGCGGTGCCGGCCAGTGCCAGCCGTACCGGTGTGGCGCCTCCCCTGCCGCGTGAGCCCAGGGCGTACACCGCGACCGCGGCGCCCAGCGCTCCGGCGAAGGCGAACCAGACGTAGGACAGCGGCGTGGTGATGCCGAGGAAGGCGATGGCGACCACCACGGCGGCGGAGGCTCCCGCGTTGACGCCGAGCAGCCCGGGGTCGCCCAGGGGGTTCCTGGTCAGCGCCTGGACCAGCGCGCCCGCCAGACCGAGCGCGGCTCCCACGCCCAGGCCGAGAAGGGTGCGGGGCAGGCGCAGCTCTCTGACCACGACGGCGTGCTCCGAGCCGCCCCCGTGCCACAGCGCCCGCCACACCTCGTCGAACGGGATCGACTGCGCCCCGACGGCCAGGCTCGCCATCACCGCGGCGCCGAGCGCCAGCAGGGAGAGGACGAGGCCGACGGCCCGTTTCTTCATCATAGGGGGGACCTTATTAGGTAAGCCTTGCCTTAATGAACTAAGGTTCGCCTTACCTAATTTTTACCTACATGAGGAGTACCCATGTCCTTCACCCGCCGGGCCGCCGCCGTACTGGCCGCTGCCATCGCCCTCGCCGGTGTCACCGCGTGCGGATCAGGAGGGGGCGAGACGCGGGACGAGGCCGCGGCGGCCCCCGCGTCCTCCGGCGCCGGGCGTTCGGTCCGGCATGACGGCGGGACCACGGAGGTGCCGGCCAAGCCCCAGCGGATCGTCTCGGTCAGCGTGACGCTGACCGGCCACCTGCTGGCCATGGAGGCGCCGCTGATCGCCAGCCAGGCCACCCCGCCCTCCCCGATCGTGGACTCCAACGGCTTCTTCTCCCAGTGGGCCGACGTCGCCGTCGAGCGCGGGGTGCAGGTGGCCTACAAGGGCTTCGAACCGGCGCTGGAGAAGATCGCCGGGCTGCGGCCCGACCTGATCGTCGGCTCGGCCTCCGGCGCCGACGACGCGTCCAAGGTGTACGACCGGCTCAGCGAGATCGCGCCCACGCTCATCTACCGCTACGACAACCTCTCCTGGCAGGACCTGACCACCAAGATCGGCACGGCCATCGGCCTGGAGGCCGGCGCCGCCAAGGTCATCCAGGGCTACGACCAGCACGTCTCCGAGGTCAAGGCCGCCATCAAGGCGCCGGAGCAGGAGATCGCGCTGCTGCGGGTCAACCCCACCGAGATCCCCGTCTTCACCCCCGTCTCGGCGCAGGGCCAGCTCCTGACCTCCCTCGGCCTGAAGGTGCGCGAACTGCCCCCCGGCCTGGAGACCACCGCCGACCAGAACGAGGGCGGCGCGCGCGCCGACATGGTGCCCGTCGCCACCGAGAACGTCACCAAGGCGTTCGGCGACGCCTCCCTCTTCTTCGTCAGCCACACCCGGAAGGACATCGACGCCGCCGCCGCCAAGCCGCTCTGGCGCGACCTGCCCGCCGTGAAGGACAAGCGCCTGTACGACCTGGGCCTGGACTCCTTCCGCCTCGACTACTACAGCGCCACCAACGTGGTGGACCGCGTGGCCGGGTTCTTCAAGGGCCAGTGATGCCTTCCCTGCCCGACCCGCGCACCGTCCCGCCGCAGGTGCCGCGCCCGTCCCCGCCGAGGACCGCCACCGGGCCGCTGGTCTCCGCCCTGGTCGAGTCCGTACGGCGGGGCGACCCCTCGGCGGCCGACGACTTCTGGCGTACGGCCGGGACGCGAGGAACGCCCCTCGTGGAGGAGGCCCCCGGCGAGCCCGGCCACCGGATCGTCACCTTCCTGTGGCGGGGCGAGGCGCCCGACGTACTGGTCATGGTCAACAAGGTGACCGACCCCAGCGTGCTGGACGCCTCCCTCATGGAGCGCGTCGAGGGCACCGACATCTGGCACAGGGGCTACGTGATGCGCTCGGACTGGCGCGCGACCTATCGCCTGGCCCCGGGCGACCCCCTCGCCCCCGAGACGGACGGGCCGGTGGCGCTGCGGATGATCTCGGCGGGCTCCCCGGCGCCCAGGGCCGCGATCCGCCGCTGGAGCCAGGGTCTGGCGAACGCCGTTCCCGACCCGCTCAACCGCCGGGCCTCCCAGGACGGCTCGGTCGTCGAACTGCCCGACGCGCCGCCCGACATCTGGTCCGCGCCCCGCGACGTCCCCAAGGGGACGCTCACCGAGCGGAGGTTCGCCAGCGCGATCCTGGGCGACGAGCGGACGGTGTGGACCTACGAACCGCCCGTCCACTCCGAAGGCGTACTGGTGTTGCTGGACGGCGAGGAGTGGGCGGAGTCGGGATGGATCGCCACCGTGCTGGACAATCTCATCGCGGCGGGGGCCGTGCCCCCGCTGCGGGCGATCATGCCCGGCAACGTGGACACGGCGACCCGTGTGCGCGAGCTGGCCTGCCATGAGCCGTTCACCCGCTTCCTCACCGAGGAACTGGTGCCTCGCGGCAGCGGGCCCGCGATCATCGGCGGGGCCAGCCTGGGCGGGCTGACCGCGGCGTACGCGGCCTACCTCGCGCCGGACAGGTTCGACAGGGTCATCTCGCTGTCGGGCTCGTTCTGGTGGCCGAACGCCGCCGCGCCGGGAGCCGAGCCCGCCTGGCTGACGCGGGAGCTGGCCCGCTGCCCGCGCCTGCCCGTGCGCTTCCACCTCGACGTGGGGTCGCAGGAATGGGCGTTGCTCGCCCCCACCCGCCACCTGCGCGATGTACTCGCGGCCAGGGGGTACGAGCATGACTATCACGAGTACAACGGCGGCCACGACGCCCTGTGCTGGCGGGTCGCCCTTCCCGAGGCCCTGCGCCGGATCACCCGAGACCATCCTGAGAGGACCGCAGAGGCATGACCCTCCCGCGCACCACGATCGTCCGTCACCCGCTGGTCTACCGGCTGCTTGAGGTGAGGCGGGTCGTGCGGATCACGCCGAGCACGGTGCGGGTCACGCTGGGCGGCGAGGCGCTGGCCGGCTTCAGGTCGTCGGCGCCCACCGACCACGTGAAGCTGTGCTTCGCCGAACCCGGAGCCGAGCTGCCGGTCGCACCGGTGATCGAGAACGACGCCTGGGTGGACGGCCCCGTCGCGCCCATCACGCGTGACTACACGATCCGCCATCACCGGCCGGACGCCCTCGAACTGGACGTGGACATGGTCGTGCACGGCGACGGCGTCGGCTCGTCCTGGGCCGCGCGGGCCGAGCCCGGCATGCGGCTGGGCGTGCTCGGCCCGCGCGGCTCCCACGTGCCGCCGCTGACCCACGACTGGTATCTGCTGGCGGCGGAGGAGACCGCGATCCCGGCGCTGGGCCGCTGGCTGGAGACGCTGCCCGCCGGGGCGAGGGTCATCGCGTTCGCCGAGGTCGCCGGGCCGGAGGAGGAGCAGGACCTCGCCACGGCGGCCGACCTGTCGCTGACCTGGCTGCACCGCGGCGACGCGGCGCCGGGGACGAGCGACCTCCTGGAGCGGGCGATCCGCGCCGTCGATCTCCCGCCTGGCGTCGGCTTCGCCTGGATCGCGGGCGAGGCGACGACGCTCAAGCCGATCCGCCGCCACCTGCGCCGTGAGCGCGGCCTGGCGAAGGAGCAGGTCGACGTCGACGGCTACTGGAAACGCGGGACGGCCGACCACGACCACCACGAGGACGACGACGCCGAGTGACCGGCCCGCGGAGAGCCCCCGAGATCGTTCGGTCGATCGCGGCGAGACGGCCGCGACTGTCATAGTCGTCTGCCACAGTGGCCGCGGCGGGGAAAGTGCTCGTCACGCGCCTCGCAGCCTCGTGGATGCCATGGCGATACGGCAAACCGATGCGCTGCTGCGGCAGGAAACGGGTATTCAGGCTTGATTATGCGAAGTAAGGTGATTGCTTGTGACGACGTTCGGGATCAGCGAGGCTGCCGCCTTGCTCGGAGTCAGCTCCGACACCGTCCGTCGATGGGTGGACGCGGGCCGGTTGACGGCCGAGCGGGACGAGCACGGCCACCGTCGGGTGGACGGCGCCGACCTCGCCGCGTTCGCCCGGGCACAGATCGAGGCGGGGAACGGCTCAGGCCACTCCTCGGCGCGTAACCGCTTCCGCGGGATCGTCACCGAGGTGATCAAGGACGCGGTGATGGCCCAGGTGGAGATCGCCGCGGGGCCGTACCGCGTGGTGTCGCTGATGAGCCGCCAGGCCGCCGACGAGCTGCGCCTGGAGGTGGGTGTGGTGGCGATCGCCGTGATCAAGTCCACCAACGTCGTCGTGGAGATCCCCGACCACGCGCGTGTGGTGACCCAGCAATGAAGCGATAAGGAGCCCCTTGGTGTTCAGGCGTCTTTCCCGGTGGGCCGTCGCGCTCCCCCTCGCCGTCGCGCTCGCGGGCGTGGCCGGCTGCGGTTCCAGCGAGCCGGGCACGCCCGCGGCGGCCGACCCCGCGTCCGGCGGCGGAGCCACGACGGTGACGGTGTTCGCGGCCGCGTCGCTGACCGGCACGTTCACCGAGCTCGGCAAGACGTTCGAGGCCGCCCATCCGGGCACGTCGGTGAGGTTCAACTTCGGCTCCAGCGCGACGCTCGCGCAGCAGATCACCCAGGGGGCGCCGGCCGACGTGTTCGCGGCCGCCAGCCCGGCCACGATGAAGACGGTGACCGACGCCTCGCTGGCGAGCGCGCCGACGACGTTCGTCCGCAACAAGTTGCAGATCGCCGTCCCGGCCGGCAACCCGGCCAAGGTGGACGCGCTCGGCGACCTGACCGATCCGAAGGTGAAGGTCGCGCTCTGCGCCGAGCAGGTGCCCTGCGGCGCCGCCGCGGTCAAGGCGCTGGACGCCGCGGGACTGAAGGTCACGCCGGTCACCCTGGAGCAGGACGTCAAGGCCACCCTCACCAAGGTCGAACTCGGCGAGGTCGACGCCGCCCTGGTCTACACGACCGACGTGATCGCCTCGGGGGGCAAGGTGAACGGCATCGCGTTCCCCGAGGCCGAGAAGGCGATCAACGACTACCCGATCGCGACCCTGTCCAAGGCTCCCGCGGGTGACCTGGCCAAGCAGTTCGTCGACCTGGTGCTGTCGCAGCAGGGCAGGGACGTGCTCATCAAGGCCGGCTTCGAAGCGCCCTGATCCGCGATGACCTCCACCACGCCGTCACCCGCCCGGGGCTTCGCGGACCGCCCCGGGCGAGGCGCGGTCACCGGCCGCCTGCCCTGGGCCCTGGTGGTGCCCGGCGTGCTCGGGCTGGCCTTCCTGGTGCTGCCGTTCGCCGGGTTGCTGATCCGGGCTCCCTGGTCGACGCTGTTCCAGCGGCTGGCCGAGCCGCAGGTGCTGGAGGCGCTGCGGCTGTCGTTGGTGACCGCGACCGTGGCCACGCTGGTGTGCCTGCTGCTGGGTGTGCCGCTCGCCTGGCTGCTGGCCAGGGTGTCCTTCCCCGGCCGGCGCCTGGTGCGGGCGCTGATCACCGTGCCGCTGGTGCTGCCCCCGGTCGTCGGGGGCGTCGCGCTGCTGCTGGTCCTGGGTCGTCGCGGCCTGGTCGGCCAGTGGCTGGACGCCACGTTCGGAATCTCACTGCCCTTCACCACCGCGGGCGTCGTGCTCGCCGAGGCGTTCGTGGCGATGCCGTTCCTCGTCATCAGCGTCGAGGGCGCGCTCCGCGCCACGGATCAGCGGTTCGAGGAGGCCGCCGCCACGCTGGGCGCCTCGCGCTGGACGGTCTTCCGCCGCGTCACCCTGCCGCTCATCGCCCCGGGCATCGTCGCCGGAGCCGTGCTGTGCTGGGCCAGGGCGCTGGGCGAGTTCGGCGCCACCATCACGTTCGCCGGCAACTTCCCCGGCAGCACCCGGACCATGCCGCTGGCGGTCTACCTCGCGCTGGAGACGGAGCCCGAGGCCGCCATCGTGCTCAGCCTCGTCCTGCTCGCCGTCTCCCTGGTCATCCTGGCCGGCCTGCGCGACAGGTGGGTGACCAGTCCATGACGCGGCCGACGTTCCCGCCCGTGCCCGCGTCCCCGCCCGAGTCCGGGCCCGAGTCCGGGCAGCGCGGCCTGCGCGCCCGCCTGGTCGTCACCCGGCCCGCCTTCGCCCTGGACATCGAGCTCGACGTCGCCGCCGGAGAGGTCGTCGCCCTGCTCGGCCCCAACGGCGCGGGCAAGACCACCGCGCTGCGCGCCCTCGCCGGGCTCACCGCCCTGTCCGCGGGCGGGCACATCACTCTCGACGGCCGGCCGCTGCACACCCTCCCCGCCGAGCGACGCCCGATCGGGATGGTCTTCCAGGACTACCTGCTCTTCCCGCACCTGTCCGCCCTCGACAACGTGGCCTTCGGCCTCCGCTGCCAGGGTGTCGCCAAGGCCGAGGCCCGGCGCGTCGCCGCCGCCCTGCTGGAGCGGGTCGGCCTCTCCGAGCACGCCGCCGCCCGGCCCCGGCAGCTCTCGGGCGGGCAGGCGCAGCGCGTCGCCCTCGCGCGGGCGCTGGCCGTACGGCCCCGCCTGCTGCTGCTGGACGAACCGCTCGCCGCGCTCGACGCGCACACCCGCCTGGAGGTCCGCTCCCAGCTGCGCCGCCACCTGGCCGGCTTCGACGGCGCCACCGTCCTGGTCACCCACGACCCGCTCGACGCCATGGTGCTGGCCGACCGCCTCGTCGTCGTCGAGAACGGCACGGTCGTCCAGCAGGGCGCCCCCGCGGCAGTGGCCCGCCGTCCGCGCACCGACTACGTCGCCCGCCTGGTCGGCCTCAACCTCTACCGCGGCCTCGCCTCCGGGCAGCAGGTCAAGGTCGACGAGCTGCTGTTCAGCTTCGCGGAACAGCTCGACGGACCCGCGTTCGTCGCCTTCTCCCCCGCCGCGGTCGCCCTCTACCGATCCCGCCCTGACGGCAGCCCGCGCAACCTGTGGCAGGCCCGCATCGAGGGCATCGAACGGCACGGCGACAACGTCCGCGTCCACCTCGACGGCCCGATCACCGCGTTCGCCGACGTCACCCCCGCCGCCGTCGCCGAGCTCGACCTCACCCCCGGCCGGCGGATCTGGGCCGCGGTCAAGGCCACTGAGACCCACGGATATCCGGCATGACCGGCGACCCACCGGACGGCCCTCACGACTGCAACGCGATCTGCCTCGGCGGCCCGTGCCACGGCCACTGACACGGCCACTGACACGGCCACTGACACGGCCTATCCCCACAGGCGGCCGGAGGCACAGATCCTCACCTCGGCGATCCGGCTGATGTGCCTGCCTCCGCACCGGTCACCCGGCACCACCAGGTGCGGGCCCTGATCGTCGAGAGCCGCTCCGTCCATGGACACCGCCAGCAGCGCCTCGGTGTCACCGAACTCGGGGTCGATCTCGCCCCAGGACAGCACCGCGTTGTGGCCGTCGCGCCCCAGCACCGAGATGAGGAACCGCAGCCGGTCCTTGCGTTCGGACGGATCGAAGAACGGCTGCGCCGCCCGGGCGACGGCGATGAGCAACGGCCCGGTGAAGCGATGCCGCCGCGGCCCGGAGGTGCGGCATTCGAAGCTCACCACCACCTCGCGCTGCGGCAACGCCCGCAGCTCGGCGACGGTGAGCACGACGGGTGTCCGTACGTCACCCGACAGGCGCATCCGCCCCTCGGGACGGGCACTCCCGGCGGGGTCGATCGACGTGGGCCGCACGGCTCCTCCTCGCCTCGTACCGCGTGTGCGCGATCGCTTGACCTCTGCCTTCCCATCGCTTGACCAGATGACACTCATATGCGACCTACATCTCTTTTATCCCTCGCAAATACCAAGGCGATCAGCATATTTTGCTCTTATCTGCCGAATCGCGACTGTACTGATGGAGAGCCGGCCGCCGCCCGTGCCCCCGCGCGGGAAGGGAGCGTCACCTGACCGACACCCGAGAGGCGTTCCCCGACGTCCACGGGAACCGGATCATCAGACCCGGGGAGCGGGCTTCTGCCCTCGACACGGTGCGCCGACGCCGATGAGCACCTCGTGCACCCCACCGCCGTCGACTCGGACCCGAATCGGAAGGCATCCGGCCTCGCGGACGATGTACCCCCCGGCGAAGGCGATCCATTCGTCGCCCGATTCACAACGGTCCACCACCACACGCGCACCTGGCGACCCCGGGCTGCCCCATACCAGCCACAACCGGCCGGTCAGGCCCTCCGGCACCGTCACCTCGACATGTCGTCCACGCCGCACGAGCAGGCCCTGCTTGGCGAACCATCCCGAACCCCCGCCGGGCAACTCCGCCTCGGCCGCCTGCAGGGCCTGCGCCCTGCTCTTGCTCGTCGGCAGGGCCACGGCATCGCCGACGACCTGCAGGTCGTCGGAGGGCGCCTGTCCCCCGCCGATCGCCTCGTCACACCGCACCGTCGCGGAGGCCGCGGGAGGGGGCGAGGATGCGGCCTCTCGCCTCGTTGACAGGTCGCCGGACGTACACGCGGCGGTCACACCGGTCAGTACGGCGGCTACGGCGGCTACGGCGATACGACTACGCACGCGTCCACTCTGCTGTACAGGTGGTCCCGAAGTCACGGCCAGGCGACGAACCACCACATCGAGCAGCCTCCGGGAGGCCCCGGCGGCTCGTTCAGCGTCCGCGGAGGGTCACCGAGGGGGCCTGGCCGTACCGGGCGCGGTAGGCCGCGGCGAACCGGCCCTGATGCAGGAACCCCCAGCGGGCGGCCACCGTGGTCACGGTGCACCGGGCCGGGTCGCCCGCCCTGAGCTCCTCGTGGACCCGGGCCAGGCGGACGTCCCTGAGGTGCGCCATCGGGGTCAGACCCAGGTGGCGGCGGAACCCCTCCTGGAGCGAACGGCTACTGACCGCCACGGCCCGCGCCACGTCGTCGGTGCTCAGCGGGTGGCCGGCGTGCTCGTCGATGAACTCCATGGCCCGGCGCACCACCTTGGGCAACGCGGGCGGCACCGGCGCGTTCAGCCGGGCCGAGTAGGTGGACGGCTGCATCGTCAGCAGCGAGGCGAGCAGCGCGTTCTCCAGGTGCGCCATGGCGAGCGGCTGCCCCGCCAACCCGTCGCCGTGCTCGGCCTCCCGGACGAGCAGGTCGGCCATCGCGCGCCACGCCCGCGCCTGTCCCGTGGTCATGTCCAGCCCCAGGTCGAAGACGAGCGGCCGGTCGAGCCGCTCGCCGAGCATCTGCTCCAGCGTGTGCTCCACGGCGGCGCGGTCGAATTTCACGATCAGCTGGGGACAGCCGGCCGCCCAGCGCATGTCCAGGTGTTCCGTCGGTGACGGAAGCGAGGCCAGGTCCGGCGTCGACACGATCTCCTGTCCCCCGCACCTGATCAGGCTGCGTCCCGCGAGGGGCACCTGCACCAGGTAGAAGGACTCCAGTTCGCCCGGCTCTATGTGGACGTCGGCCGCGTAGTCCAGGTAGCTCACCCGGATGGACCCGAGCTGGGCCGAGTTGAAACGCGCGGACAGCGGCGCCGGGCCGCCGGTCAGGTCCAGCCGGTGCGGGCAGAACACCCGTCCGACCAGGTCACGGACCTCATCCAGATCATCACTGGCGAAGACGGCCCGGTTTTCGAGCAGGATCCGTTCACGCATCGACGCTCCCGCCGCACGTCGGACTGACGCCGACATGGTGACGGATCACGGTGCACCCGTCCAGGCGGAATCGCAAATTCGTCTCGTCGTCACCGAGGGATGATGGCCCGGTGAGGTCCGGGTCCCGTCAGAGTGACGTCAGGGTGATGTTCAGGGTGATGTTCAGGGTGATGTTCAGGGTCATGTCCAAGGTGGTCTTCGGGGTGATGTCCGCGCCAGGTGGATGACATCCGCGCTCAGCGGATGGTCAGCGCGCCGTCACGGACCGTACTTTCTGAACAGGTCGACTTCAGAAAGGAAAACGCCCACCATGCGCAGAATCCTGATCGTCGGGGCCGGGCAGTCCGGCCTGCATCTCGCTCTCGGCCTCCTGCGGAACGGTTACGACGTCACGGTCGTCTCCAACCGGACGCCGGAGGACATCGCCGGTGGCCGGGTGATGTCCAGCCAGGCCATGTTCGGTACGGCTCTCGCCCACGAACGTGCCCTCGGCCTCGATTCGTGGGGCGACGCCTGCCCCCCGATCGAGGGGATCCAGTTCACGGTCCCCGGCCCGGACGGCGGCCGGGCGATCGACTGGGCGGCGCGGCTGCGCGCCCCCGCCCGCTCGGTGGACCAGCGGCTCAAGATGCCGGCCTGGCTGGCGGAGGTCGAACGACTGGGCGGCAAGATCATCATCCATGACGCGGCGCCCGCCGACCTGGAGACCTACGCCGCGCAGTACGACCTGGTCCTCGTCGCCGCGGGCAAGGGGCCGATCGCCTCGCTGTTCGAGCGGGACCCGGCGCGCTCGCCGTACGACGCCCCGCAGCGGGCGCTCGCCCTCACCTACGTCACCGGGCTCGCGCCGCGGCCCGACTACTCCGCGGTGTGCTTCAACCTGGTGCCGGGGGTGGGCGAGTACTTCGTCTTCCCCGCGCTGACCGTCACGGGCCCGTGCCAGATCATGGTGTTCGAGGGGATTCCGGGCGGGCCGATGGACTGCTGGGCCGACGTGCGCACCCCCGCGGAGCACCTGGCCAGGAGCCGGTGGATCCTGGACACCTTCCTGCCGTGGGAGGCCGAGCGCTGCGCCGGGGTGGAGCTCACCGACGAGCTCGGCGTCCTGGCGGGGAGGTTCGCCCCGACCGTCCGCAGGCCGGTCGCCGCGCTGCCCTCGGGCGCGGCGGTGCTCGGCGTGGCCGACGTGGTCGTGCTCAACGACCCCATCACCGGGCAGGGCTCCAACAACGCCGCCAAGTGCGCCGCCTCCTACCTGGAGTCGATCCTGGAGCGCGGCGAGGAGCCGTACGACGCGGCCTGGATGGAGCGGACCTTCGAGCGCTACTGGGCGGACGCCTCGCACGCCACGGCGTGGACGAACGCCCTGCTCGCGCCCCCGCCGCCGCACGTGCTCGAACTCCTGGGCGCGGCGGGCGGTCTGCCGGAGGTGGCCTCCCGCTTCGTCAACGGGTTCGACGACCCGCGGGACTTCGCCGACTGGTTCATGGACCCCGCCGGGGCCCGTGCGTACCTGGACCGATTCGGCGGGTGAGGGGCGGTCATGAGATCCCTGCGTGACGCCCTCGGGCAGTTCGCGACCGGGGTGGCGGTGGTCACGACCGCCACCCCGTGCGGGGAGCGGGCCGGGGTCACCGTCAACTCCTTCACCTCGGTCTCGCTCGACCCGCCGCTGGTCCTGTGGTGCCTGTCGCTCCGGGCGCCGAGCGAGCCGGTGTTCCGCCGGGCGGGCCGGTTCGTGGTCAACATCCTGGCGGCGGACCAGGACGAGCTGTCCCAGCGGTTCGCGACGCCGTTGCCGGACAAGTTCGCCGGCGTGGAGACCCGCCTCACCCGCTCCGGCCTGCCGGTCCTCCCCGGGACCGTGGCGTACTTCGCGTGCCGGACGCTGACGGCCCACGACGGCGGCGACCACCGCATCTTCGTGGGCGAGGTCGAGCAGTTCGAACGGCAGGGAGGCGAACCGCTGGTCTTCCACTCGGGGAGGTACCGTGCGCTGTCGGTGTGCGCGTGAGCGCGGCCTCACAGACCCAGCGACCGGCCGACGATCTCCTTCATGATCTCGGTGGTTCCTCCGTAGACGCGGGTGATCCGGGCGTCGGCGTAGGCCCGCGCGATCGGATACTCCTCCATGTAGCCGTAGCCGCCGTGGAGCTGCAGGCACGTGTCGACGACCCGTCCCTGCAGCTCGGTGCACCACCACTTCGCCTTGGCGGCGTCCTCCGCGGTGAGCTCGCCCTCCCCCAGAGCGCGTACGCAGTCGTCCACGTAGTGGCAGGCGAGGTCGATCTCGGTGGCGATCTCCGCGAGCCGGAACCTGGTGTTCTGGAAGGCGCCGATCGGCCGGCCGAAGGCGTGCCGTTCCTTGACGTACGCGAGGGTCCACTCCAGCGCCGCGCGCGCGGCCGCGACGGCGGCGACCGCGATGCTGAGCCGCTCCTGGGGAAGGTTGGCCACCAGTTCGCGGAAGCCGTTCCCCTCCTCACCGAGCAGGTTGGCGGCGGGCACGCGCACGCCGTCGAAGGACATCTCGGCGGTGTCCTGGCCGTGCAGCCCGAGTTTGTCGAGGTTGCGGCCGCGCTCGAAGCCGGTCATCCCGCGCTCCAGGACGAGCAGGCTGATGCCGTCGTGCCGCCGGGCGGGATCGGTCTTGGCGGCGGTGATGACCAGGTCGGCGTTGATCCCGTTGGTGATGAACGTCTTGGCGCCGTTGACGACGTAGTCGCCGCCGTCGCGCAGCGCGGTCGTCGTCATGCCCGCCAGGTCGGAGCCGATCCCGGGCTCGGTCATCGCGATCGCGGTGATCAGTTCGCCTGCCGCGACGCCGGGCAGCCAGCGTGCTTTCTGCTCCTCGGTGCAGTAGGCCAGGAAGTACGGCAGGCAGATGTCGTTGTGGAGCGTGAGCCCCAGCCCGGCTGAGGCGACACCGGCCCGCTGCACCTCCTCGCCGATCACCACGTTGAAGCGGAAGTCGTCCACTCCTCCCCCGCCGTACTCCTCGGGGACGGCCATGCCGAGGAAGCCGCGCGCGCCGGCCGCGAGGAACAGCTCGCGCGGCACGATGCCCGCGCGCTCCCACTCCCGATGGCGCGGGACGACCTCCTTGCCGAGGAAGCGCCGGAAGCTCTCCCTGAACGCCTCGTGCTCGCTCTCGAACAGTCTGCGCCGCATCGGCCTCGCTCCTTCCCGTCGGCGAAGGCCGCGGGGGAGGCCTGCGCCATGGTGAACACCTTCCCGGGTTCGCGCGAGGGATTCGCGCGGGGATTCGCGCGCGCCCTCGTGCCCGGAGACCGTTCGCCCGCCGAAGCCGCCTCTTGACCGAAGCTGCAAATCACGATTCACTGCTTGGCATGGCCTACCGGCGTACGGAGAAGACCGAGCGGCGACTCGCCGAAGTGCGCGAGCGAATCGTCTCGGCGGCCTGGGCGGTGGTCGCGGAGAGCGGCTTCGAGGCGGCCAGCGTGTCCGCCGTAGCCGAACGCGCCGGCCTGTCGGCCGGAGGCATCTACCGGCACTTCTCGTCGAGGGGAGACCTCCTCACCGAGGTCTTCGAGCGTGCCTCCGGCCACGAGCTCGGTGTGCTGGCCTCGGTGGCGGCCCCTGTGGCGGCCCCTGTGGCGGCCCCTGTGGCGGCCCCTGTGGCGGCCCCTGTGGCGGCATCGGACGGCGGGGTGCGGGAGCGCCTCGCGCGCGTCATCGCGACGTTCGCCCGCCGCGCGCTGGACGGGCGCCGCCTCGCCTACGCGCTGATCGCGGAGCCGGTGGACCCCTCCGTCGACGCGGCCAGGCTGGAGTACCGGCGGCGCTACCGTGACCTGTTCGCCGGCCTGGTCCGCGAGGGCGTGGCCGCCGGGGAGCTCCCCCCTCAGAACCCGGAGCTGACGGGCGCCGCGCTGGTGGGCGCGGTGGCCGAATGCCTCGTCGGCCCGCTGGCTCCGGAGCACGATCACGGCGACGACGAGTCGCTGATCGCGAATGTGACGAAGCTGGCGCTGAACGTGACTGGAGTGACCGCCGATGTCGGCTGAGCAGTTCGAGATCGACCCGTTCGTCCAGGCGGCGCCGCGGCTCGCCAACCGGTGGAAGGCGGACCGGGTGCTGCGCCACGCGGTACGGCGCGTCCTCCCGGCCGACGTCTTCGAGAAGGCGGCGGCGGACCTGGAGCACGCCGCCGAGCGCTGCGCGACCGAGCTGGCGCCCCTGGCGGCCAGGGCGGAGGCGAACCCGCCCAGGCACGTGCCCTACGACGCGTGGGGCAGGCGGGTCGACCGGATCGAGATCGACCCCGCCTGGACGGAGCTGGTGAAGCTCCTGCAGGGCCTCGGCGCGGTGGCGATCCCCTACGAGGAGACGTACGGACCCCACGGCCGGGTGGTGCAGGCCGCCCTGTACCAGATCGCGCAGGCCGTCACCGCGACGGCGCTGTGCCCGCTCGCCATGAGTGACGGGGCCGTGGCGTGCCTGCGCGACCATGACGCGGAGCTGGCTGCCAGATATGCCCCGCTGCTGACCGAACGGATCGGCGGTTGGACGTCCGGCCAGTGGATGACCGAGAAGGAGGGCGGCTCGGACCTGTCGCGCTCCGCGACCGTCGCGACGCCTCTCGGCGACGGCACCTGGTCGCTCCGCGGGACCAAGTGGTTCACCTCGGCGACCACCGCGGACGTCGCCGTCGCCCTGGCGCGCCCCGTGAACGCCGAGCCCGGCAGCCGCGGCCTGTCCCTGTTCGCGCTGGAGCTGCGCGGGCCGGACGGCGGCTGGAACGGCCTGCGCGTGCGCCGCCTGAAGGACAAGTACGGCACCCGCGGGCTCCCCACGGCGGAGCTCGACCTGGACGGCGCGGTGGCCGTACCCGTGGGCGGGATCGGCGGCGGCATCGCCAAGGTCGCGTCCGTGCTGCACGTCGCCCGCATGGCGTCGGCCCAGGCCGGACCGGGCGCGACCGGCCACCTGCTCCAGCTCGCCCGCGACTACGCCCGCCGGCGTGTGGTGCGCGGTGGCCTCCTGGAGGAGTCGCCCCTGCACTACGGCTGGCTCGCCGAGATCTCGGCCGAGTACGAGGCCATGGTGCAGATGGCTCTGCGCGCCGCGCAGCTGGTCGGCCGGCAGGAGGCCCGCGCCGACGACGCGCGGGACGACGCGCGGGACGACAGGGGGGACGACAGGGGGGACGACAGGGGGGACGACACGCGGCTGGCCCGGGTCGTCGTGCCGCTCGCCAAGATGTCGACCGCCCGCCAGGGCGTGCGGGCCTGCTCGGAGCTGCTCGAATCGTTCGGCGGCGCCGGCTACCTGGAGGACACCGGCATCCCGCAGGTCCTGCGCGACGTGCAGGTGCAGTCCATCTGGGAGGGCACGACGAACGTCCTCGCGCTCGACGTGATGCGGGCGCTGGGCGACCCCGAGGTCGCCGCCGCGTACCGGGACGACGTCGAGAAGCAGCTCACCCTCCACCCGCATCTCCGGACCGAGGCCGCCGCGCGGATCATCCGGGCCGCGGCCCGGGACCTCGCCTCGCGCGAGCCGGACCCCGCGGCGGCCCGCGAGCTGGCGCTGGGCATGGCCCGTACCTACCAGGCGGCGCTGCTGGCCGCCCAGGCGGGCTGGGCGCTCACCGCGCTCGGCGACGAACGCACCGCCATCGCGCTGGAGATCTTCACGGCGCGTCCCCTGACATTCCCCGCAGCGCACGAAAAGGCGAGGTTACTCGGATTGGAATGACATGTCGGATCTCCCACCGCCCCGATCGATGCCCGACACCGTCGGGCTGAACCCCTTCACCGCCAGCCCTGTACTCCCCCGGATCCTGCGCCGCCTGCTGGACGGCGACGCGGCGCGGTGGGCGGCCGAGCACTGCGCCGGCATCGGCGAGCTCGTCGCCGGTCCCCTCGACGAGCTCGCCGCCACCGCCGACCGGCACGGTCCGCGATTACGTCCCTACGACAAGCGCGGCGCGCGGATCGACGAGATCGAGTTCCATCCCGCCTGGGACGGTGTGGTCGACGTGGCCTACCGGCGGTTCGGCATCGCCGCCATGTCCCATCGCGAGGGTGTGCTCGGCTGGCCGGGCCGCGCCCCCGAGGTGGCCAAGCAGGCCCTGTTCTTCCTGCTCGCCCACGCCGACCGCAACGTCGTGACCGGCCTGACCATGACGGACGTCCTGGCCCGCGTCCTACGGCTGTACGCGCCCGAACTGGCGGAGAGATACCTGCCCCGGCTCACGGCGACGGACGGGACCGCGTGGCAGGCGGCGATGTTCCTCACCGAGAAGGCCGGCGGGTCCGACGTGGGCGTGAACGAGGTCGAGGCGCGCCCCGACTCCGACGGCACGTGGCGGTTGCACGGCGACAAGTGGTTCTGCTCCAACTGCCAGGCGGACCTCATCCTCACCCTGGCCCGCCCGCGCGGCGCCGGCCCCGGCACCGACGGTCTCGCCCTGTTCCTGGTCCGGCGCACCCTGGACGACGGATCGCGGAACGCGTACGTGATCAACCGGCTCAAGGACAAGCTCGGCACGCGCGGCCTCGCCTCAGGAGAGGTGACGTTCACCGGAGCGGCCGCCGAGCTGGTCGGCGGTCCGGGGGTGGGCTTCCGGCAGATGACGGAGATGCTGAACCAGACCAGGGTCGCCAACGCGGTGGTCGCCGCGGCGCTCGTCCATCGCGCGTATCTGGAGGCGCGCGAGCACGCGACGGGCCGGGCGGCGTTCGGCAGGCGGCTCTCTGATCACCCGCTGATGCGCGAGGTGCTCGCCGAGCTCACCCTCGCGGCCGAGACGTCCACCCGGCTGGCCTTCTACGCGGCCGGGCTCCTGCAGCGCTCCGACGCCGGCGACCCGGTGGCCGGGGTGCTGCTCCGCACCCTCACTCCCCTGATCAAGTACCACACGGCGCGGCAGGCGCAGTGGGCCTGCCACGAAGCGATGGAGGTGCGGGGCGGCAACGGCTACATCGAGGACTGGCCCAACGCGCGGATGGTCAGGGACGCCCACCTGCTGTCCATCTGGGAGGGCAGCGGCAACATCATGCTGCTCGACTTCGCGCGGGCGCTTCGCCGTACGGGATCGGGTCCGGCGCTGGTCGAGGCGCTGACGGAGCCGTCGGCCGCGGTCTCCGGGCCGCTCGGGGCGGCCGTACGCGAGAAGGCCGAGGCATGGGCGCGGGAGCTGGCGCTCTGGGAGGCGCTTCCGCCCGACGAGGCCCAACTGGCGCTGCGCGGGCTCGCCGAGAGGTGCCTGCACGTCCTGGCGGCGGGACTGCTCGCCGTCGACGCCGACGAGGACCTGCGAGGCGGTGACGCGCGCCTCGCCGTACTCGCCCGGCGCCACGGCAGGACGTGGGCGGCGGAGCCGGAGCCGCCGGATCTGGCGCTGCTGACCGCGTTCCCCGGGTTGGTCAGCGGAGCGGCGGTCGACGCCTCCGCGCTCGAAGCGGAGGCTCTGCATGGATGAGTACGCCGTGCCGATCGACGTGCGGTTCCACGACATCGACGGGCAGGGGCACCTCAACTCGGCGGTCTACCACTCGTACGCCGAGCACGCGCGGTGGTGCCATCTGCGCTCGCTCGGCGTGCTGCCCGAGGACCTGCGCGCGGGCGGGGTCGGGCCGGTCCTGCTGGAGTCGACCATCAGATACCACCGGGAGGTGCGAGCGGGCCAGACGATCCGGACCACCGTCGCGTACGAGTGGGCGGAACCGCACCGGCGTACCTTCGTGCTGCGCCAGGCGTTCCTGTCCGAAGACGGCACGCTCGCGGCCGAGATGGAGAGCGTGTGCGGCCTGCTCGACCTGCGCTCCCGCACGCTCATCCCCGACCCGCGCGCCTATCTCGCCGGCCTGTCGCCGGCCGCCCACGACGCGTTCGGCCCTCTCGACGCCCTCGGTGCCCTCGGCGTCGCCGCCGGAGACGGAGGTGCGGGATGACCGGCGTCCTCGACTTCGACGAGCTCTTCTACAAGCACGAGCGGGTCCGGTGGTCTCCCACCCGGGACCTTCCGCCGTTCAGCGAGATCGACCGCGGGAAGATCGACGGTGACATGGTGGACGGCCTCGTCGTGCTGGCCCGCACCGAGTTCTCCTCCATCCCCGCGATCCTCGACCTGGTCCGGATCTTCCGGCACGACGCGGATCTGACCGCCTGGTTGTCGATCTGGTTCGCCGAGGAGGTCCGCCACCATCTCCTCCTGCGGCAGTGGGCCGAGGCCGCGGGCAGGGACGCGGAGGGCATGGTCCCCGAGCTCACGCGACCGGAGCTGGGAGATCCTCCGGCGATGGCGACGCTCGCGGTCAACGTGCTCGGCGAGGTCCGGACCTGCCGCCTGTACGGGGCCATGGCCGCGGCCTGCGAGGAGCCGGTGCTCGCCGCGCTGCTCAAGAAGATCGCGGGCGACGAGGGACGGCACGCCCAGGGCTTCGCGCACTACGCGCGCAAGCTCGCCGCGGCCGATCCCGGCACCGCGGTGCCCGTGCTCCTGCGCGTCGGGCAGTTGTGGTGCGACCCCGACGGCGGCCTCGCGGACGCCAACCCGGCCGCGGAGAACTACCAGGAGGCCGAGACCGCGGAGGCGATGGCGGAGCTGCACCGCCGCTGGGTGGACCCCGAGCGCGAGGCCCGCGCCGTCTGCTCGCTCTTCGGCGACATCGCCGGCCTTCCCATCTCCACGCCCGCCGATTTCGCGATCCTGAGAAAGCAGGTCCGAGCGTGATCGACTTCGACCCCCTGGAGAAGCACCTCGCCCGGCTCCTGGAACGGCACGACCAGGCGCGCTCCCCGTGGACGTACGAGGACCTCGTCCAGCGGATGCAGGAGCGCCGGCTGGACGGGATGGCCCGCCGGCTGGGTGACGGGCCGGTGGATCTCACGTCCGTGCGCGCCGCCTGGGCCGCGGGCGCGGGCCCGCTGCACCCCGACCATGCCAGGGCCCTGGAGACCGCCTACCTGGGCGAGACCAACCTGCCGTGGTACGCCGAGAACCTCTACGGCCACCTCGGACGGGGGCATCCCCTGCTGGCCGACTTCTTCCGGCGGTGGGTGGCGGAGGAGGACCAGCACGGCCGGGCCTTCGAGATCTATCTGCTGATGGATCAGGCCGTCCCGCCGGGACCGATGCTCGACGCCAAGACGACGATGCTGCGCGCCGGACGCCCCGCGCCGGCCACGGACCCGTTCGAGATCATGGTCTACACCTCCATCCAGGAGCTGTCGACGCGGGTGTTCTACGCGCGGCTCGCCCGCGTGGTCGCCGATCCGTTGCTGGCCGACCTGCTGCGCCGCGTCCAGGCCGACGAGTCGCTCCATCTGGCCTTCTACCGGGACGCGGTCAGGCTCGCGCTGCACCAGCGGCCCGAACTGGCGACGGTCGTGCACCGCGGGCTCATGGGATTCCGCGAGCCCGTGACCGTGCTGCCCGACTACGAGCAGCGCAAGGCGCTGATCTGGGACACCGGGATCAGCAACCTGAAGGTCTTCCGCACCGAGGTCGTCGAGCCGCTGCTCAGGTACTGGGGACTGGACGATCGGGCCGCGCGGGACCGCTGGTCCGGCTGAGCGACGCCGTCTCCCCTGGAGCCGCTCCCGTCGAACTCCGGGCGGACCTGCCCTGCCGGGGCACTAGACCCTGACGATTCGGGGCAGGTCAGGTCTCTGAGGGCGGATGATGGGGGGTCGCGTGTTCGAGGCGCTCCTTCGCCGCGCGCGCGGCGCCGTTCGCGCGCTCAGGCGGTCAGCCGAGGGCACCCCGCCGCGGCGGGACCGCCTCATGGACCTGCTGCGCGCGGTGGCGATCTCGATGGTCGTGCTCGGCCACTGGCTGCTGGTCTCGGTGACGTACCGCGACCGGATCGGGGGCGAGAGCGCCCTGGAGGTGCTGCCGTGGGCGCGCCCGCTGACCTGGCTTTTCCAAGTCATGCCGATCTTCTTCCTGGTGGGCGGGTTCTCGAACGCGGCCTCCCTGGACGCGTATCGCGGCCGGGGAGGCACCGCCGTGGGCTGGCTCCTCGGCCGGACCGGCCGGCTGGTCGCCCCCACGACGACGCTCGTCGTCGCCGTGGGCGCGGCGGCCCTCCTGGCCCGGACGCTCGGCGCAGACCCGAGGACGGTGGGAATGGCGGTGTGGCTCGCCTGCGTGCCGCTGTGGTTCCTGGTCGTGTATCTCGCCGCGGTCTTCCTCACGCCTCTGATGCTCGCGCTCGACCGCCGCGCGGGCCTCGCCGTACCCGTGGCGCTGGTGGTGCTGGTCGGTCTCGGCGACGCCGCCCGGCTGCTCGGCCGGCCCGTGCTCGGCCAGGCCAACTTCCTCCTCGCCTGGCTGGCCGTCCACCAGCTCGGCATCGCCTGGCGGGAGGGACGCCTGGCCGCCCGCCCCGCGGTGGCACTGCCGATGGCGGCAGGCGGCCTCGCGGCTCTCGTGGCGCTCACCGTCGCCGGCCCCTACCCGATCAGCATGGTCGCGATCCCGGGCGAGCGGCTGCAGAACACCTCGCCGCCGACGGTCGCGCTGCTCGCCCTGGCCGTCACGCAGACGGGGCTCGCCCTTCTCCTGCACGACCGCGGCAACCGGTGGCTCGCACGGCCGCGCCCATGGCTGGTCGTGGTGGCGGTCAATTCCGCGATCATGACGATCTTCCTCTGGCACATGGCGGCGGTCGTGATCGCGGCACTCGCCCTCTATCCCACCGGTCTGCTGCCGCAACCGCCCACGGGCTCGGCGGGATGGATCCTGCTCCGCCTTCCCTGGCTCGCCGTCCTGGCCGTGATCCTCACCCTGCTCGTCGCCGTGTTCGGCCGGACCGAACGGCGCGCGAGACCGTCCCCCGGAACGGACTCCGCGCGAACCGGCCGAATCGGCGCCCTGCGCACGGCGACCACCGTCACCGGCGCGGCGGCCGTGATCGGCGGGCTCCTCGGCACCGCCCTGGCGGGCCAGGGCGCGCCGCCCGTACAGATGCTGCTGGTCTACCTCGCCGGGGCGGCCCTCCTCCGGTTCGCCCGTACCCGTCCCGGGTCAGGAGATCGGCGCCGGCGTCAGGGCGGATAGCCGTACCGGCCGTGGAGGCGGACGAACCTGGCCAGGGTCAGGACCTGGCGGCGCTCCAGCCCGGCGGGGGTGCGCTCAAACAGCACGACCTCCTCCTCCCCGCCCGTCCCGATCGGCTGCACCAGGCGGCCGCCGGCCCGGAGCTGCTCGGCGAGCGGCGCCGGAACCTCGGGGTAGGCGGCCGACACGAGGATGGCGTCGTACGGGGCCCGGCCGGGCACGCCGCAGCTGCCGTCCCCGGTGAGCAACTCGACGTTGCCGATCCCGTGGCGGGCGAGGTTGCGTCCGGCCTGCTCGGAGAAGCCGGGCCGCATCTCGATGGACACGACGTCGGCGGCCAGGCGCGCGAGCAGCGCCGTCTGGAAGCCCAGTCCCGTACCGATCTCGAGCACGTGCTCGGCACCGGAAAGGCCGAGCCCTTCGATCATCCGCGCCGACAGCGAGGGCTGCGTGGTCACCTGGCCGTGCCCGATCGGCAGGGGGACGTCGTCGTAGGCGGCCCACACCGCGTCCGCCGGGACGAAGTCCGCCCGCGGGGTCACCCGCACGGCGTCGAGCAGGCGCGCGTCGCGGACGCCCTCCGCCCGCAGGGCCCGCTCCAGTGTTTCCGGTGAACCGGCCACGATCAGGGCTCCCGTACGGCGAGCATGCCGCCGGGCTCGCGGCGGACCCGTACCCCGTAGTCGCGGCTGACGTCGTCGAGGGTCGCGCGCAGCCATTCGGCGTCGTCGGGCGTGGCGCGGCACAGCCGCATGCGCCGGGCGCACATGGGCGAGACGCGCAACTCGGCCGGCCGCGCCGAACCCGGTTCGAGCGAGACGAAGTACAGCGGCCGCAGGTCGTCGCGGAACTCCTCGTACCCGGTGATGCCCTCGTAGTCGTCCACCAGATCGCCGCAGCCGTACAGGATGAGCCTGCCGCGGTACAGCTCGACCGGGCGCGGGTGGTGCGAGGAGTGCCCGTGCACGACGTCGACGCCGCCGTCGACGAGCGCGTGCGCGAACCGGACCTGCTTTCCGGATACCCGGTACCCCCAGTTGGAGCCCCAATGGATGGAGGTGACCGCGATGTCCCCCGGCCGTTTCGCCCGCCGTACCCGATCGGCGATCTCGGCCGCGGCGGCAAGCGACGGCTCGGGCACGAAATCGACGCCGGAACGGTCCTCGGCCGCCGCCCAGTCCGGCCCGATGCCGCTGGACTCCATGCCGAACGAGAACACCAGCACCCGCCCGCCACCCCGCACCGGCACGATCACCGGACTGCGCGCCTCGTCCGCGTTCCTCCCCGCCCCCGCGTACGGGAGTCCGGCGGCGGCGAGCGAGTCGAGGGTCTCGGCGAGCCCGGAACGGCCGAAGTCCAGCACGTGGTTGTTCGCCAGCACGCACACGTCGGGCCGGGCGGCGACCAGGCAGGGGAGGTTGGCGGGGTTCATCCGGTAGTGGATGCCCTTCCCCCGGGCGAAATCGCCGCTCCGCGTGACGCTCGTCTCCAGGTTCACCACCCGGACATCGGGCGCGACCTCGTCGAGGACCTCAAGTGCGTCGCCCCACGGCCAGGAGAAGGTGGCCGGGCGCGGAATCGGCCCGTTCGCCGCATCGGCCAGCTCGACGTAGGTCCGGGCGTCGGCGACGCACGGCTCGTGCAGGACCGGATCGCCGGGGTGCGGCAGGATCTGGTCCACACCACGGCCGAGCATGACATCCCCGCAGAGGAAGAGCGTCACCAGGCCCGCGCCCATACCTCCATGCTAGGAAGCGCCCCGGGCCACCCGCCCGGCCGGTCGGTCGACCGGAGACCGGTTGTGCGCCGGCCGGGTCTCACCAGCCTTGACGTGGAGGAGTGAGGGTCGCTAGGACATCCTCCATGGCCGCCCCGCTCCCATCGGAGATCCGCTCGACCGGACCGGTGGCGGCGTGAGGAGGAACACCGGTGGCCACCGTCCAGCAACGCTCGGTCCTCGACCGTGCCCTGCGGATCCTCGAGGCGTTCCAGCACGGTCCGGACAGGATGACCCTGTCCGAGATCAGCCGCCAGACCGACATCCCGCTCACCACGACGCACCGCATCGTCGGCGAGCTCACCGAGTGGGGCGCGCTGGAGCGCGAGTCGTCGGGGAAGTACCGGGTCGGGCTGCGGTTGTGGGAGGTCGCGGCGCACGCCCCCCGCTCGGTCGGTCTGCAGCGCATCGCCATGCCGTTCATGCAGGACCTCTACGAGAGCACCCGGCGCAGCGTCCACCTGGCCGTGCGCGAGAAGGACGAGGTGGTCTTCGTCGAGCGGCTCACCAGTCCCGACAGGAAACACGACCGGCCGCGCGTGGGCGGCAGGTACGCCATGCACGCGACGGCGGTCGGGCTCGTCCTGCTGGCCTACGCGCCGGACGACCTGCAGGAGGAGGTCATCTCCGGTCCGCTGCGCGCCTTCACGGCCCGCACCTACTCGAACGAGCGTGAGCTGCGGCAGGTCCTCGCGGACATCCGGCGGACCGGATACGCGGTGAGCGACCGCCAGATCGACCCCGAGTACATGTCCGTCGCCGCCCCCATCCACGGCGCCGACAACACCGTCATCGCCGCGCTGTCGCTGATCGTGCCGCCCACCGGCTCGCACGGCGTACGCCTGGCGCATCTGGTGCGGACGACGGCCCGGGGCATCTCCCACGCCCTCGGCGCGACGGTCGCCTCCGCCGTCGCCGACCGGCCCCGGACACCCTGAAACCGGAAACGCCGAATCCTGAAACCCGGTGCCCTGACCGTTTCGACCTGACCATTTTCGCCCCATAAGTCTTCCGATATCCGGAAAGCTCGATTGTCGGCGCATGCACGGTGACGCGAGTCTCATGAGCGTCGCGGCCACCCCCCATCGGTCCGCGACGTGGAATAAGGAGACTCACGGTGCGTCCAATCACCCCCAGGCCGCCAGTTGCCACCCCGAGCCTCGATCGCCGTTCCTTCCTCCGGCGGTCCGCCTTCGCCCTCGCGGCGGCCGCCGCCGGCCCCACTCTGCTGGCGGCGTGCGGTACGGACTCCGCCCCCGGCTCGGGCTCGGGCTCGGGATCTCGCGGCGTCACGTTTCTGAGCTATCTCCCGCTCGAGACGCTGTCGCTGGCGCCGGAGCTCCTCGCCGTGGCCGGCGGGCACTTCACGAAGCACGGCCTCGACGTGAAGCTGCAGCCGGTGAAGGGTTCCCCGCAGGCGATGCAGACGCTGCTGGCCGGAGCCGGGCTGGTCACCCGCGTCGGGCAGATCGACCTCGTGACCGCCGTCGGCAAGACCAACCAGCCGATGGTCAACGTCGGCAGCCTGACGAGGGCCTCCACCGTCCGCGTCCTGTACAGCAAGAAGAACCCGCTGAACCGGCCGGAGGACTTCGCCGGCAAGACGATGGGCGTCCCGTCGGAGGGCGGCACGAGCGACAAGCTCGTGAGCCTGGTCATGAGCAACAGCGGACTCGACGCCACGAGCGTCAAGCGGCAGGTCGTCGGCCTGACGCCCGGAACCTTCAACCTCGTGCAGCAGGGCCGGATCGCCGGCTACGTGGTCAGCCTGGACACCGCCAACATCGTGGTCTCGCAGAACAGCGACGCGGCGGTCTTCGATCCCGGCGAGTACGTGAACGCGGACACGCAGGTGTACGTCTCGACGAAGGAGAACGTGCGGACCCAGGCCGCCGACCTCAGGGCGTTCCTGGCCGGAATCAACGACGCCGTCGCCGCGATGGTCGCCGACGAGTCGCTCGACGAGACCCTGAAGGTGCTGCGCGGCGCGTACTCGTTCGCGACGCTCGACGACGACGAGATCGCCAAGGCCAGCCTCCGGCAGAGCCGCGACGCCTGGACGGGCGGCAAGCCCGCCGACCCGTTCCTCGTCACCGGTGAGCAGGCCTGGTCGACGGGCTACGAGGAACTGGTCAAGGCCGGGATGGTCTCCTCCGGCCTCGATCCCCGGGTCTGGCTCGACAACAGCCTCCTGTCCGCGTAGCCGAGAGCCGTGAAAGGACCGAAGCCGTGGCGAAAGACGCCAAGACGATGACCGTGCCCGTGGCGGGCCCTCCGGCCGAACCTTCGGCCCCCTCGGCGCCGAAGCTCCAGCTGGTGGGGATCAGCAAGGAGTTCCACACCAAACGCGGCACCACGCTGGCGCTCTCCGACATCAACCTGACCATCCACGACAAGGAGTTCGTCTCGCTGATCGGCCGTTCCGGCTGCGGCAAGACGACGCTGCTCCGCACGCTCGCCGGGCTGGTGAACCCGACCGCCGGGGAGGTCCTCATCGAGGGCAGGTCGCTGTGGCAGGGGTCGCACGTCGACCCCGCCGTGGTCGACCAGCTCGGCGTGGTGTTCCAGGAGGCCAACCTCTTCCCCTGGTATTCGGTGGCCGACAACATCGCGCTTCCCCTGCGGCTGCGCGGTGTGAAGAAGGCGGAGCGCCTGGCCCGGGCCGGTGAGCTCGCCGAGCTGGTCGGGCTGAAGGGGTTCGAGAAGTCCTATCCCCGCGAGCTCTCGGGCGGCATGCGGCAACGGGTCGCGATCGCCAGGGCGCTGAGCATCGAACCCAAGCTGCTCCTCATGGACGAACCGTTCGGGGCGCTCGACGCCCTCACCCGGGAGCGGATGAACATCGAGCTCCAGCGGATCGCCGCCGCGACGGAGGCCACCGTCGTGTTCGTCACCCATGACATCACCGAGGCGGTCTTCCTCGGTGACCGGATCGTCCATCTGACCCCGCGCCCCGGACGCATCCGGCAGGTCAGGTCGGTGGAGTTCGCCCGCCCACGCGGGATCGACGTTCAGACGGAGCCGGAGTTCGGCGCCATCGTGCGCGACCTCAGGCACGCGCTCGACGAGGAGGAGTAGGCCATGACCCGCGGAAGATCGATGAGGCTGCTGCCCTGGATCACCACGCCTCTCCTGCTGATCGCCTTCTTCGTCGCCTGGGACGTGTTCGTCCGCGCCTTCGACGTCAACGAACTGGTCCTGCCCAGGCCCGGCGCCGTGTTCGAGAGCCTGGGCACGGTCGTCCGCGACCCGGTCACGTGGGACCACGCTCGTGTCACCGTCCTGGAGACCACGACCGGCTTCCTGGCCGCGCTGGTGTTCGGCGTCGTCGCGGGAGTCGTCCTCGGGAAGGTGCCGTGGATCGAGCGGAGCCTGCGCCCGATGATCGTGGCGTCGCAGGTGGTGCCCAAGGTCGCCCTCATCCCGCTGTTCGTCATCTGGTTCGGGTTCGGCATCACCTCGAAGGTCATCATGGCCGCGATGCTCGCCTTCTTCCCGATCATGCTGAACGTCCAGCTCGGCGTGCGGTCGGTCGAGTCCGGGCAGCGCGAGGTGATGCGCAGCCTGAACGCCGGTCGCTGGCAGACGTTCCTGCACCTCGAACTGAAGAGCACCATGCCGTACGTCCTGGCGGGCATGGAGGTGGGCATCGTCTTCGCGATCATCGGCACGATCGTCGGCGAGTACCTCGGCGGCAGCGAGGGACTCGGCTACCTCGTGGTGGTGACGCTCAACGCGCTCGACGCGCCGCAGCTCTTCGCGGTCATCATCCTGTTGTCGGTCATCGGACTCGCCATGTACTTCGTGGTGAACACGCTCAAGCGGGTCCTCATCCCCTGGCACGAGTCCGTCTACGGCCAGAACGGGGTGTGAGCGGCCATGGAACCGCGCAGCAACCACCCCGTCGGCAGCCCGCGCTGGGCCACCACCCGCACCCAGTGGCGCGCGCTCGGCCTCGACGACGAGGACATCAGGAAGCCCAAGATCGCGATCGTGAACTCGTCGTCCGGGCTCTCCCCCTGCTTCAGCCACCTCGATCCCATCGCGGCCGAGGTGCGGCGCTCGATCAGGGACGCGGGAGGCGTCGGTTTCGAGATCAGGACGGTCGCCCCCACGGACTTCATCATGAGCGCGGGCGCCCGGGGCGGCTACGTCCTCTCCGGTCGGGACCTGATCGCCAACGACATCGAGGCGGTCGTCGAAGGCGCGCGGCTCGACGGGATGGTCTGCCTCGCGTCCTGCGACAAGACCACCCCCGGGCAGCTGATGGCCGCCGCGCGGATCAACGTCCCGACGCTGATCGTCTCGTGCGGCTACCAGAGCTGCGGAACGCTGGACGACGGCGCGCGCGTCGACATCGAGGAGGTGTTCATCAAGTCCGGTCACCTCGCGTCAGGGCGGGTCTCGTTCGAGGGGCTCTGCGACATGAGCGCGCGGGCCATCACGGGCCCCGGCGTCTGCACGGGCATGGGCACGGCCAACACCATGCACGTCGTGGCCGAGGCGCTGGGCATGACGATCGCGGGCTCGACCCCGGTCCGCGCCAACGGCGACCGCATGTGGGCGACGGTGAAGGAGTCCGGGCGCGTCATCATGGAGGCCGTCGAGCACGCCCGGCTCCCCCGCGACATCATGACCGCCGAGGCGTTCGCCAACGCGGTGTCGGCGACCCTCGCGGTCAGCGGGTCCATCAACGCGGTCAAGCATCTGCAGGCGATCGCGCGCGAGGCGGGATCCGACGTCGACGTCTACCGGTTGTTCGAGCGGCGGGCGGAGTCCGTACGCCCTCTGTCGGCGGTCCGGCCCAACGGCGAGGACAGCATCGAGGAGTTCGAGGACGCCGGCGGGACCCTCGCCGTCCTCGCCCAGCTCGGCGAGCGGGTGCACGGATCGGCGCGTACGGTCACCGGGGAGACCATGGCGGAGCGCACCGCCTCCGCCGTGGTGCGCGACGACCGGATCATCAGGCCCGCAGACGACCCGCGCGGGCGGGAGGCGACGATCGTCGTGGTCCGCGGCTCGCTCGCACCCGACTCGGCGATCGTGAAGCTCTCCGTCTCCGAGCGGCGGACGAGGACGTTCCGCGGGCCGGCCCGGGTCTTCGAGGACGCCCTCTCCTGCGTCGCGGCCATCGAGCGGGGCGACGTCCGCGCGGGCGAGGTGCTCGTGCTGAGAGGTCTCGGGCCGGTCGGCACCCCCGGCATGGGCATGGCCTCCCAGCCCGTGTTCGCGCTCGACGGCGCCGGCATGACCGAGAGCGTCGCCGTCGTCACGGACGGGCAGCTGTCCGGGCTGGTCAACAAGGGCATCGTCGTCGGCGAGGTCAGCCCCGAGGGGGCGGTCACCGGGCCGCTGAGCATCGTCGAGGACGGCGACGAGATCGCGATCGACCTGACCCGCAGGACCGTCGACCTGCTGATCGAGCCCGACGAGACCGATCGCCGGCTGGCCGGGCGGAGCGAGCACGAGCCGCCGGCCGACGCGTCCGGATGGCTGTCGATCTACGCACGCAACGTCGAGCCGCTGCACCGGGGCGCGACGCTCCGCGGCCGCGGACGTTGAACCGACACTCCTGACAGGAGAAGCATGCCTCACCCTCTGACCGAACTGAAGATCAATACGGTGACCAAGCCCTCGGGCCGGGTCGTCGAACAGCTCGCCGCGGACGTCTGCGTCGTCGGCGCCGGGATCTCCGGTCTGTCCGCCGCCGTCGAGGCGCGCCGGCTCGGCCGCTCCGTCGCCCTCGTCGACGCACTGCCCGTCCTCGGCGGGCAGTGCGTGAACTCGCTCATCGGGCTCTTCTGCGGGATCTTCGGCAACGGGCCCGAGTACCGCCAGCTCACGCACGGCGTCTTCGACGAGATGTTCGCCGACCTGGGCAAGACCGACGACATCTACTTCAACAAGTCGCACACGATCACCGTCAGCTACGACGAGGTCGTGCTCGGCCGCTGGTTCGAGAACCTGGTCCAGCGGCTCGGCATCCAGGTCGTCCTGGGCGCGTCCGTGCACGGAGTCGACGTCGCCGACGGCCACGTCCGCGCGGTGGACTTCGCCACCCGCCACGGCGACGTACGGGTGGCGGCCGGGGGGTTCGTCGACGCGACAGGGGACGCCGCCCTGACGTGGGAGGCCGGGCTGCCGTGCCGGATCCCGGAGCGTACGGTGTGGGGGTCGCAGCAGATCCGGCTGGAGAACCTGGACGAGACCCACCGGCCGGACCCCGCCGAACTCGTGGCGCGGGTGGACGAGAAGGCGGAGCAGTACGGTCTCGTGCGCCGTGACGGGCTCGCCTTCTTCTTCCCCGGCCGCAACACCGCGGTCATGAACATGACCCACGTGGAGGCGCCGCTGGACGCCGTCCGGGCGGCGGAGGCGCAACTCGAAGGGCGCGCCCAGGCCGACCGGGTGGTCGAGTTCCTGCGTGGCGAGTTCCCCGGTGCCTTCGGCGACGCCAAGGTGCGCAGCTACGGCTTCCCCGGACGCCGCCAGACCCGGTGGATCGCGGCCGTGCACCAGCTCGGCGTCGAGGAGGTACGGCAGGGCACGTTCTTCGACGACGCCGTCGCCCGCACCGCCTGGCCGATCGAGCTGCACGACCGCGTGGAGGGCTACGTGTGGGAGACGTTCGGCCCGGACCACGTGCACTACGTGCCGCTGCGCAGCCTGGTCCCCATCGGGGCGCACAACCTCGTCGCCGCCGGCCGTTGCGTGGACGGCGACGCGGCGGCGCTGTCGAGCGTTCGCGTGATGGGCCCGTGCGCCGCCATGGGAGTCGGGGCCGCGCACGCCCTCGACCTGGCCAGGGGCGGAAGCGTCCAGGAGATCAAACCCGCCGAGCTTCGCGAGCGGGTCCACGACAACGTCGAGGGATGAGGAGGCGGGCACGTCGTGAGACTGACCGACGAGGAGAAGGCGATGCTCGACGGGGCGGAGGGCCCCGCGGTCGCCGCGGCGATGGACCTGCTGGTGCGCTACGGCGACGCGCTGGGCGCGGAACGGCTCTGCGAGACCCGGAACGTCGCGGGGACGATGACGCAACCCTCGCCCGTCAAGGCGAAGCTGGTGCGTGAGGGCGGCTGGGCGAAGTCGTTCTCGGTGATCAACCTCGACTGCGACGACGACATCGAGATCCCGCCGATGCGCGTCCCCACCTGCCAGCTCCAGCACGGGTTCGGTGACGACGCGCTCGGCGTCGTCCCCTATCCCCCGCAGATGGTCGAGTTGCAGGGCGACGCGGAGTCCTTCTTCGGAGGCCGCGGGGTGAACATCCTCGCGACCTGCACGCCGTACCAGGTGGGCAACCTTCCGGTGCGTGGCGAGCACTGCGCGTGGATGGAGTCCTCGGCCGTGGTGTACTGCAACTCGGTGCTGGGCGCCCGTACGAACTGCGAGGGGACCGCCTCGACGGGGGCCGCCGCCCTGACCGGCAGGATTCCTTACTGGGGCAACCACCTGCCCGGGAACCGCCACGGCACCCATCTGATCGAGTCCAGGGTGCCCGTCGACGGCTTCCTCGACTGGGGCATGTTCGGCTACTTCGTCGGCGACCTCGTGCAGGAGGCCAGGCCCGTCGTCGTCGGCGATCTGCGCCGCCCCGACCTGGGCGACCTGAAGCACTTCGGCGCCGCCGCGGCGTCGTCGGGCGGAGTGGAGATCTATCACCTGCCCGGCACGACCCCCGAGGCCCCGACGCCGGAGGCCGCGTTCGGCGGCGGACGCGTCCCCGAACCCGTGGTGTACGGCGAGCGTGAACGCCGGGGGGTCTACGAGACGCTGAACAACCAGGGCACGAGCACCGACGTGGACTTCGTCCTCCTCGGCTGCCCCCACGCCTCCCTCGACCAGATCGCGCGGGCGGCCCGGGCGCTCGAAGGAAGGAAGCTCAGCCCGGGGACGGAGCTGTGGATGATGACCCCGCGCGCGCTCCGCTCCGTGGCGGACCGCAGCGGCTACACACGGGTGATCGAGGAGGCCGGCGGCAGGGTCCTCACCGACTCCTGCCCCGCGATGTCCAGGTCGGCTCCCGCCGGCACCCGGGTCTTCGCGACCGACTCCGCGAAGCAGGCGCACTACCTCCCGGCCATCCTCGGCATCGAGGCGTGGTTCGGCACCCTGGAGGAGTGCGTCGACGCCGCCGTCACCGGCCGGTGGCGCGGCGACCTTCGGACCGTGGAGGCCGCGCGATGACGATAGAGCTCAGGGGTAGGGGAATCGTCCCCGGATACGCCGAGGGCGAGGCCCTCGTGTCCCACGAGACGATCTCGGGCTGGGGCGGCATCGATCCGGCCACCGGGACGATCATCGAGCGCCGCCACGAGCTGTTCGGTGTCTGCTTCACCGGCAAGGTGCTCGTGTTCCCCGGCGCCAAGGGATCGTCCGGATGGTCGGGGTTCTTCCAGAGCACCCGGCTGCTCGGGACGGCACCGCTGGCGATGGTGTTCACCACCATGACGACCAAGGCCGCACTGGGCGCGGTCGTCACCCGCGTGCCGGCCATGTCCGAGTTCGACCGCGACCCGGTGGACGTGATCAAAACCGGTGACTGGGTGGTCGTCGCCGCGGATCAGGGCCTTCTCACCGTGGCTCCGGCCTCCTGACTCCCATGTCCGGGAGTCGTCTCCGCCCGCGCGTGAGGCGTCCGCGGTGACCATGGTCAGACCTCCGTACCGGCTCGGGACCGCAGCGCGGGCGCGATCATCGCGATGGTGGCGAGGGTGACCAGGACGCCGAAGGCGGCCATGCCGATCGCCGGGGCGGGCGCGTCGTCGACGAAGAAGGCGGGAACGGCGGTGAGCCCCGCCAGCAGCCTGCTGACGATCACGGCGACCGCGCCGGCGCGGCTGCCGCGCCAGGCGAGCACCACGCCGCCCAGGGTGATCAGTCCGAGTACGGCGCCCGCGACGGCTATCGCGAACGGGGGGTGCTCGCCGTCGCCGAACGGCAGCGTGACCACGTCGCCGAGACCGAGCAGCGCGGCCACGACCAATCCGGCGACGAGCGTTCTGGAGCGGTTCATGCGGTCCTCCTGTGAGGTGGGGAAATCGTGCTGCCCGCAGTCTCGGCCGCCCGCCCGCTCCGCGAATCGGGACTGCCTCGGGACCGGTCTCCGTGCTGGCACGTATTCACTGCACGCCCGCGCGGCCCTAACGTGAGGGCGTGCTGACTCCTCGCCTGTACGCGTACGCCGTGACGGGTGCGCTGTGCGTCCTCGCGGGCGCCGGAGCGGTCTTCGCCGTCCTCGCCGGCGGCGGGGGCGCCGCCCTGGTGCTCGCGGCCGGAGTGGCGTTCGGGCTGCCGTCCGTGGGGCTCGGCGTGCTGGTCGCCACCCGCCGGCCGGACAGCGTGGTCGGCCTGCTGCTGGTGCTGGTCGGCGGGACGGCGGTGTGGCTCACCGTCGAGGAGCTGTACCACCAGGCGGTCGCCCGGCGGCCGGGCCTGCCGTTCACCGCGCTGTACTCGGCCCTGTCGCAGGGCAGCTGGATGTTCCTGTACGTCCCGGCGGGGCTGCTCATGCTGCTCTTCCCCGATGGGCGGCTGCCGGGACGGCGCTGGCGCCGGGCCGCCGCCGGGCTCCTGGTCGTACCGGTCCTGTTCACGCTCATCTCGGCGTTCGACCCCGGCCCGTACCCGGCGCCGTTCCAGGACACGCCCCACCTCCTGCGGCTTCCCGAGCCCTATTCGTCGGTGTTGCTCGTGGCGGGCCTCGCCCTGTTGCCGGTCTTCCTCGGGCTGCTGATCGCGTCCACGACGGCCATCGTGACCCGCTACCGGCGGGCGGCCGACGAGGTCGGGCGGGCACAGTTGAAGTGGTTCGCGCTCGGCGCCGGCTTCCTGCCGCTGACGTTGCTGCTGTGCTGGGCCAGCTACCTGTTCTTCGACGTGCCCGACCTGGTGATCGCCGGCCTGGCCGCGACCGCGCTGGCGATCCCGGCGGCGACCGCGATCGCCGTGCTGCGGCACGACCTCTACGACATCGACCGGGCGATCAGCACCGCCGTCACCTACGGCGTGGTGACCACGATCCTGCTGGGCTTCTACACCGCCGCCTCCTTCCTCGTCGGCCTCGGCGCCGGCCGGACCTCACCGGCCGCGGCTGCCGCGGCCACCGCCGCCTGCGCCGCCGCGCTGTCCCCGCTCCGCACCCGGCTCCAGCGATGGGTCGACCGGCGCTTCTACCCCGCGCGGCAGGCGGCGCTCAGCGCCATCGAGGAACTGCGCCACCGTACGCACACCGGTCAGGCGCGGCCGGAGCAGTTGGAGGCGTCGCTGCGCACTGCCCTGCGCGACCCGATGCTCCGTGTCGGCTATCGGCTACCCGGCACATCCGTGCTGGTCGACGCCGTGGGCGACCCGATCGACCCGGGCGCGGCGCACGTGGCCCCCGTACGCCTCGGAGGGCACGACATCGGCGCGATCGTGCGCGGGACCACCGGCAGCAGGGAGTTGCTGCGCGAACTGGCCTCGGTCAGCGCGCTGCTCGTCGAGGTGGTCCGGCTGCGGATCGAGGTCACCCGCGCGCTCGACGAGGCCGAGGCCAGCCGCACCCGGCTGCTGCACGCCGGATACGAGGAGCGGCGGCGGCTCGAACGCGACCTGCACGACGGAGCGCAGCAGCGCCTGGTCTCCCTGGGCATGGCGATCCGGCTGGCGCAACGCCACCTCTCCGACGGCGCGGTCGACGTCGACGACCTGCTGGACCGCTCCGTCGCCGAACTGGCCCTGGCCGTATCGGAGTTGCGGCAGATCGCCCACGGGCTGCGGCCGAGCAGCCTCGACGACGGGCTCGGCAACGCGCTCGCCATGCTGGCCGGCAAGGCGCCGGTGCCGGTGACGCTCGACGTCTCCGCCGACGACCTGCCGGAGGACGTCGCCATGACCGCCTACTACGTGGCGAGCGAGGCGATGACCAACGCGGTCAAGCACGCCGGTCCGGTGGCGATCGGCGTCCACGTCGACCGGCGCGGAGATCGGGTCACCGTGCAGATCAGCGACGACGGCCCCGGCGGGGCCACGATACGTCCCGGCGCCGGGCTGTCCGGGCTGTCCGACCGGGTCAAGGCCGCCGGAGGCGCGCTGCGGCTGTCCAGTCCGGCGGGCGGGGGCACTCTCGTGGAGGCGGTGCTGCCGTGCGCGTCGTGATCGGTGAGGACTCCGCCCTGTTCCGCGAGGGGCTGGCGCGCCTGCTCGAGGACGCGGGACACGACGTGGTGGCCAAGGCGCAGGACGCCCCCGGGCTGATCGCCGCCGTCGCCTCCGCGGACCCCGATCTGGCGATCATCGACATCCGGATGCCGCCTGATCTCACCGACGACGGCGCCCGCGCGGCCCGCAGGATCCGTGACACCCATCCACGGCTCGGGATCGTCCTGCTCTCTCAGCACGTCGAGACCCGGCACTCCGTCGACCTGGTGTCACAGGGGAGGTTCGGCTACCTGCTCAAGGACCGGGTCTTCGACGTGGACGACTTCCTCGACGCGCTGCGCCGCGTGGCGTCCGGCGGCTCGGCCCTCGATCCCGAGGTCGTCGCCCGGCTGATCGGCGGCCACCGTGCGGCCGATCCCCTCGCGGCGTTGACCGTACGCGAGCGCGAGGTGCTGGCGCTGATGGCGGAGGGCCGCACCAACGTCGGCATCGCCCGGCGGCTCTGGCTCACGGACCGTACGGTGGAGACGCACGTCAGCTCGATCCTGACCAAACTCGGCCTGGCCAGCTCCGTTGAGGATCATCGCCGGGTGATGGCCGTTCTCCTCTATCTCAACCGGCGTTAGAGCCTCGCGACGGGTGTGCCAGGTGCCGGCGCCGGTGGAACCACGCCCAGTCGTTGATCGTTAAGGGAGGCGCGGACAACAATCGATCTCGACAGGAGAAGCCGTGGTCTTCAAACGGATGCTGGGTGCCTTCGGCGTCGGCGCGCCCTCGGTGGACACCGTTCTTTCCACCCCGCGGATCCAGCCCGGCGGGCTGCTGACCGGTGAGGTACGGCTCAGGGGTGGCGACTTCGACGCCGACATCGAGCACATCGTCCTGGGCCTGGTGGCGCGGGTCGAGATCGAGCACGGCGAAGGTGAGCAGAGCGGCCTCGGGGAGTTCTTCCGCGTCCAGGCGTCGGGCCCCTTCACGCTCCGCGCCGGTGAGCAGCGCGTCGTCGACTTCCGCATCCCGATGCCGTGGGAGACCCCGATCAGCGAGATCGCCGGTCGGCACCTCGCCGGCATGGTGCTGGGCGTGCGCACCGAGCTGGCCATCGCCAAGTCCGTCGACAAGGGCGACCTGGACCCGGTCGCGGTGGAGCCGCTCCCCTCCCAACTGCGCGTCCTGCAGGCGTTCCAGCAGCTGGGCTTCCACTTCAAGTCCGCCGACCTGGAGGCCGGGCGCATCTACGGCGTGCACCAGGAGCTGCCCTTCTACCAGGAGATCGAGTTCTACCCGCCCGCCCACCACGCCGGGGTCGTCGGCGAGGTCGAGGTCACCTTCGTCGCCGACCCGGCGGGGCTGGAGATCGTCCTGGAGGCCGACAAGCGCGCCGGCCGTTATGGCTCCGGGGACGCCATCGGCCGTTTCCAGGTCAGCCACGACCAAGCGCTGCGCACCGACTGGGCCGGCGAGATCGACCGCTGGCTGACCGGCCTGGCCCACTATGGCGGCGGCCACGGCCACCACGGATACGCCGAGGCTGAACATCAGGGCCCTTACGGCCACAGTTACGGCCACGGTCACCACGAGTACCAGGAGCACAGAGGCGGGCCCGGTTGGGGCGCCGTCGCCGCGGCCGGAGTCGCCGGCGTCGTCGGCGGCCTCGTCGTCGGCGAGGTCATCGAGGAGATCTTCGAGGACGACGAGGAAGAGGACGGCGGCGACTGGTAGCCGCCGCGGCCGGCCCGCGGAGATCAGCCGGATCAGGGAACGATGTTGTCCACGTAGCCGCCGTCGACGCGCAACGCCCCGCCCGTGGTCGCCGAGGCGTGGTCCGAGCTGAGGTAGACCACCATGGCGGCGATCTCCTCCGGCTCGATCAGGCGCTGGATCAGCGACGCCGGCCGGTGCCGCTTCATGAACTCGGCCTGGGCCCGGTCCCAGGGCAGTTCGTCGCCGACGAGGGCGTGGACGAAGTCCTCCACGCCCTCGGTGTGCGTCGGCCCGGCGATCACCGCGTTGACCGTCACGCCCGTACCGGCCATCGCCTTGGCGAAGCCCCGCGAAACGCCGAGCAGCGCCGTCTTCGTCACGCCGTAGTGGACCATCTCCTCGGGGATCACCAGGGCGGAGTCGCTGGCCATGAACAGCGCCCGGCCCCAGCCCCGGTCACGCATTCCGGGCAGGTAGTGGCGCGTCAGCCGAATGGCCGACATGACGTTCACGTCCCAGAATCTCTGCCAGGTGTCGTCGTCGACCTCCAGCACCGGGCGCGGAGCGAAGATGCCGAGGTTGTTGACGAGGATGTCCACCGACGGCAGCCGATCGACGACCGCGGCGGCGCCCTCCGGCGTGGACACGTCGGCCGCCACACCGTCGAGCCGCGTGCCCGGCAGCCGCTCCGCACGTAGTTCGGCGACCACCGCCTCGACGCGTTCCGCGTCGCGTCCGTTGATCGTGGTGTCCGCGCCCGCCGCGGCCAGCCGCGCGGCGATCACGCGGCCGATCCCCTGGGTCGAGCCGCTGACGAAGGCCGTCCTGCCGGTGAGGTCGATCAGCATGGTTTCACCCCTACCCGGCACTGGAACGACGGCTCGCCGGGGCGGGGCGGCGAGGCCCGATCCACGGCGAAAGTTTCCCGCCCGTTTCCGGTGGTCGGCGGAGCGGTCGGCGGAGGTGTTTCGTGAGCCCCGCCCGGTGGGCCGGCTGCGCCTGCTGGACGTATGGGGCCTCTGACGGCGTCTCGATCATCGTCGCCGTTGGATCGTCGATGTCGCGGCAGCGAAAATAGAACACGTTCTTGCCAACCGGATGCCGGTCGAGCATGCTGTGACGCATGGATCTGACCACGCTCGAAGAGATCCGCCAGGCGAAGTACCGCTACCTGCGCTGCCTGGACCTCAAGCTCTGGGACGACTTCACCGACGCCTTCACCGAGGACGCCGTGGCGGAGTACGACGCCCCCGTGCTCCGCGACACCCTGCGCCTGGTCGGGCGGGACGCCATCGTCGGCTACATGCGCGCCAACCTCGGGCCGGGGATGATCACGTCGCACCTCGTCAGCCACCCCGAGATCGAGGTGGACGGCGACCACGCCACGGGCACCTGGTGCCTCGAGGACACCGTCATCGTCACGGCGCACCGCCTGCTGATCCGTGGGTCCGCCTACTACTCGGACACCTACCGGCGCTGCCCCGACGGCCGGTGGCGGATCAGCGGCACCGGCCACCGGCGGACGTACGAACTCACCGTGTCCTTCGACGACCTGCCCAGCCTCAGGCTGACGGGGAACCGCTGGGCGACGCCCACCGCGACCTGACCGGCGCCGCGCCGCCGAGCTCGGCGGTGACGGCGTCGGCGGCCGCGACGAGCTCGGCACCGCGCCGGGCGATCGCGGCCCCGGTGACGGAGGCGCCGACGTGCAGGGTCAGCACCAACTCCTGCCCGCCGTCGGCGTCGTACGTGGGTGCCGCGATCAGGTTGACCGGGTGCCTCCCCTTCGGGTTGAGGTCGGCGCCGAGGTAGACGCGCTCCCCCAGGCTCGACACCATCTCACCCACCAGGGCGCGCACCTCCCGCGGCAGCTCGTACGCGGCGACGCCGGCCATCAGCGAGTGCAGCCGCATACCGGCCGGCGTGAGGCTCTCCACGAGATACCCCGACGTACGGCACCGCTCGACGACCGCGCGCAGATGTTCGCGATCCATCCGCACCGGCAGCGTCGGCTCCTTGGCCAGCCAGCGGTCGAGCTCTGCGTCGGGACCCCACAGCACGTACATCAGGCCGACCGGCGGGGCGAACGGGTAACGCTCGCCCACCTTGACGGGCGCGGCGTCCGGCGGGGCGACCGCCTCCAGGACCATGATCTCGTCGCCGACGACGGCCGACGCGGTACATGTGGCGTGATACCGCTCGGCCAGCGGCGCCAGGTGCCGCCGCGCGACGTCACCGGCGACGAAGCTCCGCTGGGCGGCCCGGCCCGCCGCGACGAGAGCGGGGCCGAGGCCGTACGTCAGCGTCCTCGGGTCGCGCACCAGATAGCCGGCCGCGACCAGTTCGGTGACGATGCCGAGACACGTCGGCTTGCTGATGCCGAGCTCGCGGGCGAGCGCGGACAGGCCGAGGCGGCGGCCGCGGGCCGCGACGAGGTGGTCGAGGACGGCGACCACACGGTTGGTCGGCGGTGAGCGCCGGGCCATCGCCATTGACCACTCCTTAGAACGAGTTCTACTCTCACCTGGAAGACAACCTACCGCTTCGGTACATATTTGTACCGCGATCCGAGGGGGTCCGGTGGCCACCCAGTCATTCGCCCAGGCGATCGCCGAAGCCGAGCAGATCATCCGCTCGGCGCCACACGTGCGGACCGAGCAGGACCTGGCCGAGGGCCTGGACTACCTCGCCGGCAGCATCAAGGCGTCGCTGCACATGGTCTGGGCCTACGAGCGCGACTTCCCGTTCTTCGCCGCCTCCACCGGGCCGTACACCAAGCTCGGTCTGGACAATCCCGACACCCTCTACTTCCACGCCTACATCCGGGACGACGCCGAGTACGTCGTCACGGGCCGTCGCGGCACCACCGCCGACCTGAGCTTCCAGGTACTCAACGGGGACTACTCGCCGTCGCGGTCGCCCGACAGCCTCACGGCGTTCGACGACAGAGACATCGAGATCGCCGCGGACGGCTCCTACGAGCTGCGCTTCGGCCCCGCGCGACCGGACGCGGGCCCGAACCATTTCACGCTCGGACCGGGCTCGTCGATGCTGGTGGTGCGCGAGGTCTTCAGCGACTGGGGGACGGAACGGCCCGGCGAGATCCGCATCCACCGCGCCGGCACGCTCGGATCCGCTCCCCCGCCGATACCGGCGGAGAGGATGGCCAGGCGGTACGACGTGGCCGGCAAGATGCTGGTCTCGCGGCTGCGCACCTTCCTCGCCTTCCCGGAGTGGCACTACCTCACGCTGCCGGTCAACACGATGACGGAGCCGCGGCTCACCCCGGGCGGCCTCGCGACGCAGTACTCATCGGTCGGCCACTACGACCTCGACGACGACCAGGTCATGGTGATCACGGTGCCGGCCGCCGCGCGCGCGCAGGCGCCGTACCAGGGCTTCCAGCTCGGCAGCATGTGGTACATCTCGCTGGACTACATCAACCACCAGACCAGCCTCACCGCCGATCAGGCGCGCGTCGACCCGGACGGCAGGATCCGCTACGTCGTCAGCGAGCGCGATCCCGGCCTGGCCAACTGGATCGAGCGCACCGGGCACCGCCGCGGATATCTGCAGATCCGCTGGCAGCGGCTCGCGCGCGAGCTCAAGCCGGACGACGGCCCCGAAGTGGAGGTCGTCCCGTTCGACGAGTTGCCGGAGCGGTTGCCCCACTACGAGCGGCAACGGGTGAACCCACGGGAGTGGGCGGACCGGATCGCCGCACGCCAGGTCGCCGTCGCCAGAAGGATGCTGGGCTGATGTTGCTGGAGAACAAGGTCATCGTCATCTCGGGCGTCGGGCCGGGCCTCGGCCGCGGCCTGGCGCTCCGGTGCGCCGGGGCCGGCGCCGACGTGGTGCTGGCGTCGCGGACCGAGTCGCGGCTGGCCGAGGTGGCCGCGGAGGTCGCGGAGCTCGGCCGCCGCGCGCTGCGGGTACCGACCGACGTCAACGACGAGGCGTCCTGCCTGCGGCTGGTCGAGGCGGCGCTGGAGTCGTACGGCCGGGTCGACGGCCTCGTCAACAACGCCTTCGCGATCCCGCCGCTGACCGATCTGAGCACCGTCGACCTCGACGCGGTACGCGCCGGCTTCGAGACCAACGTGCTCGCCGCGCTGCGGCTGACCCGGCTCCTCACGCCCGCGCTCGCCGAGCGGGGCGGCTCCGTCGTGATGATCAACTCGGCGGTGCTGCGGCACTCACGGCGCACCTTCGGCGCGTACAAGATGGCCAAGGCCAGCCTGCTCGCGCTCGCGCAAAGCCTGGCCACCGAGCTCGGGCCGCGGGGCGTCCGGGTCAACTCCGTCGCGCCCGGCTACATCTGGGCGGACAACCTGAAGTGGTACTTCGACTTCCTCGCCAAGGAACGCGGCGTCACGGCGCAGCAGGTGTACGACGAGACCTCCGCCACGACGGATCTGCGCAAGCTGCCAGAACCCGACGAGATCGCCGACGCCGCGGTGTTCCTGCTGTCCCCGCTCGCCCGGGCGGTCACCGGGCAGTGCCTCGACGTCAACTGCGGCGAGTGGCACCACTGACCCCGGGAGGATCCGCGGCGATGACCACAGGACGCGACGATGTCGGCACGATCGAGGACCTGCACGCCTCGGCCGCGAAGATCACCGGACTGACCGACTTCGGCGAGGACGCCTACCTCGACGGCCTCGAGATGCTGCTGCGCTCCTACGCCGAGGAGGCGGCGCTCACACCGCGGGGCGCCAAGGCGCAGCGCGCGATCCTGCGCGGCGCGCTGACCGCCCGGCTGCTGTCGGAGGCGGCGTGGAAGCGGTACCCGCAGCACGCGGACGTGCGCGTCGAGCGGCCCATCTTCGTCACCGGCCTGCCCAGGACCGGCACCACCGCGCTGCACCGGCTCCTCACGGCCGACCCGGCGCATCAGGGGCTGGAGGTGTGGCTGACCGAGATGCCGCAGCCGCGCCCGCCACGCGAGACGTGGGCGGACAACCCGCTGTTCCAGGCCGTCCAGTCCGGCTACGAGCGGCACCACGTGAAGAACCCCGAGTTCATGGGCGTGCACTACATGTCGGCCGACATGGTCGAGGAGTGCTGGCAACTGCTGCGCCAGTCGATGCGGTCGATCTCCTTCGAATGCCTCGCCCACCTGCCGACGTACTCCGCCTGGCTGGAGACGCGGGACTGGACGCCGGCCTACCGGCGGCATCGGCGGAACCTGCGGCTGATCGGGCTCCACGACGCCGGGCGGCGCTGGGTGCTGAAGAACCCCAGCCACCTCTTCGCGCTCGACGCGCTGATGGCGGTCTACCCCGACGCGCTGGTCATCCAGACCCACCGTTCCCCGCGTACGGCGATGGCCTCGATGTGCAGCCTCGCCGCCCACGCGACCGAGGGCTGGTCGGAGGTGTTCACCGAAGCGGTGATCGGGCGCGACCAGCTGGATCTGTGGAGCCGCGGCCTCGAACGGTTCCGCGCCGAGCGGGCGAAGCACGACCCCGCGCGGTTCTTCGACGTCGACTACGACGACTTCGTCCGCGACCCGTTCGGCACGATCGACGCCGTCTACGCCCATTTCGGGCTGCCCCTCGACGCGGCCGCGCGTACGGCCATGGCACGGCTGCACGACGAGAGCCGCTCGGGCGCGGGCCGGCCGGCGCATCGGTACGAGCTGTCGGACTTCGGCCTGACCGGCGAGGAGATCGACGAGCGGTTCGCCGACTATCTGACGAGCATCGCGCGCTGATCCGCTGACCTGCCCCCAGTGACCTGACCCGCTGAGCCGCCGACCTGACCGCTGCCCCGCTGACCGGACAAGCCGGAGGGCCCCGGCGGCTCGCGCCGCCGGGGCCCGGTGGGACGTCATCCTCTCGTGTTACGGGGCGTCGTACCCCAGGGTGTAGGCGCCGCTGCCGCTGTAGGCGTAGACGCGGTAGCGGTAGTAGCCGGCGGTGCCGGTGTAGGAGAAGGACTCATCCGGTCCCGACGAGGTGCCGCTGGCCACGGTCGTCCAGGTGCCGAGGCTGTTCCGCTTCTGCAGGTACAGGTCGAAGTCGGCGCCGGTCGGCCCGTCCAGGCAGGCGGTGTGGGTTCCGGAGGTGGTCACCTGGAATCCGGAGGTGCTCGGGTGGTAGACGCTGGACCCCGAGGACAGGGTGCCGGAGTAGGTGTTCTGCTTGCCGCTGCACGTGCTCGCTCCACCGGTGACGGTGAGGGCGAAGGTCGCGGTGTGGGTGGCCGATCCGCCGGTTCCGGTCACCGTGACCGAGTACGCGCCCGACGCGGCGGACGTCGTCGTCGTGAGGGTCATGGTCGACGAGGCGCCCGACGTCACCGACGACGGGGAGAACGAGGCCGTGACGCCGCTCGGCAGGCCGGTCGCCGTGAAGGTGATGCCCTGCGCGGTGCCGGACGTCGTCGCCGTGGCGATCGTGGCGGTCGTCTGCTGGCCGGCCGGGACGGTGGCCGACGTCGGGCTGAGCGTCATGGAGAATTCATTGCCTCCGACGCTGCAGCTGGCGGGCTCGTCCGCGTGCGCCGGCACGTTCACCGCGTTCCACGCCGCCTTGGTCGTGTTGAACTCGGTGCAGGATCCGGGGAACAGCTGGAGCGCGGCCTCCAGGGACGCCTTGCGCGCCAGCGTGTGGGTCCAGGTGGAGGTCTTGCGGTTCAGCACGCCCATGAAGATCTGGCCGGCCTTCTGGATGCCGAGCCCGGTGACCGTGGAGCTGTCGCAGGTCGGGCTGACCGGGTTTCCGTTGGTCGGGTTCGATCCCTCGGCCAGCAGGTAGAACCAGTGGTTCTGGATGGCCGCGCCGGCGTGGACCTCCATCGGGGGAACCGAGGACGAGTAGCAGTCGGGGTTGCCGGAGATCAGGGACGGCTTGTGCATGTACCTGATCGGGCCGGAGCCGACGAGGTTGACTCCCTCGCCCACGCTGTAGTCCGGGGTGTCGAGGCCCGCGGGCTCGTTGGCGTAGTGCTCGGTCAGCGCGCCGAAGATGTCGCCGGTGGACTCGTTGAGTATGCCCTTCTCGTTGGTGCCGGTCGAACCGCCGGGGGTGTACTGGAAGATGGCGTGGCCGTACTCGTGGGCCACCACGTCGATCGGCGTGGCCTGACGCTGGTTGTCCTGGGAGTGGCCGAAGTTGGTGTAGCTGCCGTTCCAGTACGCGTTGACGTCGGCGAGGCCGACCCTGGCGGGGAAGCCGCCGCCGGTGCCGTTGATGCCGTCGCGCGAGAGCCAGTCGCGCAGCATGTCCCATTCCTTGCCGACCGCGAAGAGCGCGTCGACGCAGCCGGTCTCCAGGTCGGTGCCGGAGCCGTTGCCCCAGGCGTCGTCGCTGCCGGTGTAGGTGGAGCCGTTCTGTCCGCCGCAGCGGATGCCGGAGCGGCCGGGGTCGGCCATCGAGAACGTGGTTCCTGACGTGGTGCCGATCGTGACCGGGTTGCCGTTGTAGTAGCTGTTGCCCTGGCCGGCCACGACCTCGTCCGACTTCTCCACGACCTCGCCGGTCAGCGCGTCGACGAAGACGTGCAGCTTGCTCTCCCGGCCGTCACGCGTGCCCTCGGCGACGACCTCGTAGGCCAGCCGTCCGGCGCCCTGCGCCATCACGGTCAGCTGCGGCGCCGACGACGTGGTGACCTCGGACAGCTGGGCGCGGGCCACCTCCGTCGCCTGGTCGGCGGTGAGCTTGGGGGTGGTGCCGACGCTGAGCGCCTTCTCCTGGGCGACCGACGTGCTCAGCACGCCGCCCTTGGCGTCGGTGACCACGACGAAGTCTCCGCCGTACACCGGCAGTCCGCTGTAGGTGCGTGAGTAGGCGACGTAGTTGAGACCGCCCTGACTCGCGACGACCTTGTCGCGGTGGAACCCGTCCTTGGCCGAGGGGCGGAGGGCGGGCGGCTTGGCGTCGACCAGTCGGTCGGCGCCGCGTGCGGCCTGGGCGGGGTCGGCGGCCGGAGCCGCGCCCGCCGAGGCGGTGGGGGACAGGGCCACGAGCAGACCCGCGGCCGTGGTGACGAGCGCGAACGCGGCAGTGCGTTTCACCCGACGCTCCTTCGCTGTGTGACACATGGGGGGTGCATCACCTGTGAGGTGACTGGGACGAGCGAAGTTTGACCCGACCTTGACAAAGCTGTCAATAAGCTGGCAAATAATAGTGGAATTTGCGGAAGGAGGCCGTTGGCGCCGAAGTGTTTCCAGGTAATTACGGCCACCCGACGGCCGGTATGAATCTCCGCCCGCGAGCGTCCCAACCTGCGAACACGCCCGCCCCGCCCGCCGACGCGTACCGAAACATGCAGGTCGGCGGCGGATTCGACGGCGCGGTCAGGTCACCTCGCGGGGACGGCGCGTACGCCGCCGCCTGCTGAGCGGCGGTTCCGCCAGGCGCCTTTACGATGTAGATCAAGTGTCCCGGCGCTGCGGAAAGGAGAGCGGCAAAGCGACCTCGGCGCCGGTCGTCGGCATTTCACCGCGCCGGAAATCGACACGATGGAAATGTACGCGTTAAAACCCCGGTCAACGCGTTCCGTAACGGAAGGCCGCATTTATGGCCGGAGGGGTTACGCGGATTACGGTCGCGCGGCCGCGGGTCACTTCCTCGTCACGAGGATCCCGTCGTCGTCGCTGAACAACTCGGCCCCCGGGACGAAGACGACCCCGCCGAACGTCACCGGGACGTCGCGCTCGCCGGTCCCCTCCTTGGCACTCTTACGGGGATTGGAACCGAGGGCCTTGATCCCGACGTCGAGCAGACTCAGGGCGGCGACGTCCCGGACGGCGCCGTTGATCACGACCCCGGACCAGCCGTTGGCGACGGCGAGGCCCGCGATGACGTCGCCCATCAGGGCGGTGTGCAGCGAACCGCCACCGTCCACGACCAGGACCCGTCCGTCGCCGGGCTCCGACAAGGTGGCTTTCACCAGGAAATTGTCCTGGTGGCAGCGGACGGTGGCGATGACGCCGTGGAAGGCCCGGCACTTGCCGTACTGCCGGAACTGGAGGTCGCAGGAGTCGAGGTCCGCGCCGCGCTCGTCGTAGAGGTCCGCGGTGGCGATGGTCATCATGGAGCCTTTCGGGGAAGGTCGGGCACTCGTCTGCGGGCGGGCGCCGGTGCCGCCATGGGTGGGGCCATGGGTGGGCGATGGGTGGGCCATGGG